>NZ_JBHYIQ010000014.1:45070-72912 GCF_042739895.1 Amycolatopsis sp. NPDC059021 | reverse complement strand
GGCGAACATCGTCTGGTAAACCTCCAGCGCGGTCCGGGCAGGCTGGTCGCTGGGCGAGGGCGGGGGGTTAAAAGGCGACTCGGGGGGCACGCGAAGGCACGGGTCGGCGTTTGGCGCCACCCCCCCGGGCGGGGGGGGGGCCCCCCGCACGTGTCAGCGTCCGCCCGCCGTGTGGATCACGCCGCCGGTGATGTTGCCGTTCGCCGCCGATCCCAGGAAGGCGACCAGCCTGCCGACGTCCTCCGGGGTGCTCAGCCGTCCGCTCGGGGTCTCCTCGGCGGCGCGGGTGATGAGCGCCGGGTCGACCCGGTCCAGGCTCTCGGTGAGCGTGCCTCCCGGCAAGACCGCGTTGACGAGTACGCCGCCTCCGGTCCACATGAGACCGCGGACGAAGCCGTGGAGCGCGGCCTTCGCGGCGCCGTAGATCTCGGAGCCGGGGTTCCCGTGGACCGCGGTGACCGAGGACAGCAGCACGACCCTTCCCCACCCGCGTTCCCGCATTCCGGCCAGTGCCAGCCGGATCGTCCGGAGATGCCCTTCGACGTTCTCCCGGAACAACGGGAGCCATTCCTCCATCGGGAGGTGTTCGAACGGGGGCAGCCGGTCGGGGTCCACCCAGACGAACGACTGGGCGTTGGCGACGACGACGTCGATCCCGCCCCAGCGATCTTCGACCGTCCGGACGGCTTCCTCGATGATCGCGGGATCGCCGAGGGCGTACCGCACGGCCATCGCTTGTCCGGGACCACCCAGCTCTCGCACGGTGGCGTCGGCTTCGGCGGCGTCGCTGTGATAGGTGATGGCGACGTGTGCGCCTTCCGCGGCGAAGATCCGGGCCGTGGCCCGGCCGATGCCGCGGGTGGCGCCGGTGATCAGCACGCGCTTGCCATCGAGGTGCAGGTCCATTGTGGATTCCTTCGGTCGGGGCGGAGGATCACCGGGATTCGAGCCGCCAGGACGCGGCGGTGAAGGCGTGTTCGTACCGGATCGCGTGCTCGCAGTTCCGCAGCAGGTCGGCTTCGTCGGCCTGGCCGCGGCCGGCTGCCTGCTCCGCGAGCCGGAGGAAATCTTCGAGCACCGCGGCGAATCCGGCTCCCGGGTGGTTCGCGGTGATCAGCCCGGCGTACCGGGAGCCCGGGTCGTGCCGGGCGAGCAGGTCGTCGTTGACGAGCAGGAAGAGCCATGCCGACGGGAGCAGGGCGCCGACTCCCGCCGCGAACGCGCTCCCGCCGGTCGCGGACAGCAGATAGTGGCCGTACGCGGCGGTCGTCGGTGCCACGGGAGGCGGAGCGTCCGTGGGGATCGGAACGCCGGATTCCGCGCACCAGCGCCGGAATCGGCTCACCCGGTTCGCGCTGTCGGACAGCGACGCGGCCGCCATGCCGGTGAGCAGTTCCGCGTGCCGGTCGGCGGGCGCGTGCGCGGCGCAGCGGGCGAGCGCGCGGCCGTAGGCGGGGAGGAGATGACAGCAGTCCTGCAGGATGTACTGGCACAGCACGGATTCCGGCAGCGTCCCGTCCCGGAGGCCGCGGAAGTACGGATGGTCGACGAGTTGTGCGGCGGCGTCGGCCGCGAGCCGGTCGAGGCGGGTGCGCAACGGGGAGGGCGCCCCCTCGGGGGTCGGTATCGCCATCGCGTCATCGTGCGGGCACCCGGTGGAGCCCGGGTGGGGCGTCGCTGTGGTCGAGTGCCGCTCCACCCCTTCGCGAGTGGACGGCGGCATGGTTGCCGCCGGGAAACGGTCGCCGAGCAGGAAAAGGGAGCGCCATGCGAGTGCTTTTCACGACGTGGGCGTGGCCGTCGCATCTCTACGCGCTGGTCCCGTTCGCACTGGCGCTGCGGGACGCGGGCCATGAGGTACTGGTCGCCAGCCAGCCCGCGTTGCTCCCCGAGATCCGGCGCGCCGGCCTGCCCGGCGCCGTGGTCGGCGAGGACGTCGACGCGCCGGGCATGGTCCGCGGCTACCTCCTGCCGAGCGAGCGTGACGGCGAGGAGGAGGCCGCGCCCCGGCTGGGCAAGGGGCCGAGGGCGACGCGGATGTTCCTCGCGAACGCCGAGGCGATGACCGGCGAGCTGGTCGCGCTCGCCAAGGACTGGCGTCCGGACTTCGTGGTGTTCGAGCCGACGGCACTGGCGGGGCCGATCGCGGCCGCCGCCGTCGGGGTGCCCGCCGTGCGGCATCTGTACGGGACCGACCTGGTACTGCGGGCGAAGGAGGTGCTGGCGGACGCGCTCGCCCCGCTGGCCGATCGCCACGGCGCGGGCCCGGTGGACCCGCTCGGCGTGGTCACCGTGGACCCGATGCCCGCCGGCCTGCAGGTGACCGCCGCCTATCGTCGCTTCCCGGTCCGGTTCGTCCCGTTCCACGGCGTGGCGGGACGTCCGGCGCGGTTGCCCGCCGGCGGCGGACGTCCCCGCGTGGGGGTGACCTGGGGGCACACCATCGCGAAGGTGGCCGCGGCCCGGTTCCCGGTCCGTGAGGTGCTTTCGGCGCTGAGCGGGACCGGCGTGGAGGTCGTGGCCGCCGTCTCGGCCGGGCAGCGGGAGCTGGTCGGCCGGCCACCGGGGAACGCGCGGGTCGTCGTCGACGCGCCGTTGGACCAGGTGCTCTCCGGCTGCGACGCCGTCGTCGCGCACGGGGGCGCCGGATCGCTGCTTACCGCGGTGCGGCACGGCCTGCCGCAGTTGCTGATCCCGCAGCTGCCGGATCACGCGGGCCACGCGGCCAGGATCGTCGCGGCCGGGGCCGGGGACGTGCTCACCCGTGACGAGGCCACCGGCCCCGCGATCCGCGCCGGCGTGGAACGTCTGCTCGGTGACGGCGCCCCGCGTGAAGCGGCCCGGCGCTTGCGCGACGAAATGCGGAGACAGCCTTCGCCCGCCGAAGTCGGCGCGTCGGTCATGGCGGGGCTGGCCGGATGAGCGACGCTCGCGAGAGAATCGGGGACCTCATGCGCCACAACGGATCCGGCACCTTCTCGCGGAGCGGGGCGATCGCATGAGCGGCCAGGATCTCGACGTTCCGGTGCTGATCGTCGGCGGTGGCTACGCCGGCCTGGCGTCCTCGGCGTTCCTTGCCGCCCAAGGCGTCCGGTCGTTGCTCGTGGACCGGCATCCCGGCATCCCGATCCAGGGGCGTGCGCGGGGGATCAACCCGCGGACCATGGAGCTCTACCGGCCGCTCGGCATCGAGGACGCGGTCATGGCGGCGGGCGCGCCCTTCGACGGCGAAGCGGGTGTCGTCCGCTGTGCGAGTATCGCGGGGGAGTGGAACTGGCTGCTCGACGACTCCCACGGGCTGCCCCGCGTGATGCCCGACCGGACCGCGGCGCGGTTCTGCATGGCCGACCAGAGTTCGGTGGAGCCGATCCTGGCCGAGGCCGCCCGTGCCCGCGGGGCGGAGCACTGGACCGATACGCGGCTGCTGTCGCTCGAGGACGGCGCCGGGCGGATGACCGCGGTGCTCGAAGACCGGAAGACCGGTGCGCACCGCAGGGTGCGCGCGGAGTACGTGATCGCCGCCGACGGAGTGCACAGCACCGTGCGCGAGTGCCGGGGGATTCCCCGCACCGGTCCTGGGACCACCCAGCACTGGGCCAGCATGATCGTCCGGGCCGATCTGGCGGATCTGGTGCGGCGGCGGGCGCTGTTCTGGATCGTGGTCAACGAGGACATCGGTTTCGGTGCCTTCCTCACCACGGCAGGCCAGGACCACTGGGCGGTCAGCGTCACCTACGACCCGGCGAAGGAGTCGCTCGCGGACTTCACCGAGGACCGCTGCGTCCGGGTGGCGCGGTCGGTGATCGGTGATCCGGCGCGGGCCGTGGAGATCCTGGACCTGACCGGCTGGGAGGAGGCGGTCGCGGTGGCCGAGCGCTTCCGTGACGACCGGGTGTTCCTCGTCGGCGACAGCGCGCACGTGTGGCCGCCCGCCGGTGCGATGGGGGCGAATTCCGCGGTGCAGGACGCGCACAACCTGGCGTGGAAGCTGGCGGCCGTGCTTCGGGGACACGCCGGGCCGGGGCTGCTGGACAGTTACGAGGCCGAGCGCAGGCCGGTGGCCACCGAGCTCGCGCGGATCGTCGTGCGCCGCCAGGAGACCCGGTTCGGTGCCACGCCCAACGACGACGACGTCGACGACGCGCTGTGCGTGTTCGGGCAGCGATACCGTTCCGGTGCCGTGCTCGGCGCCGAGCACGGCTCGGTGTTCGGCGACACCCTCGACCAGTACGCCAGCCCCGGCACCCGTGCCCCGCACCTCTGGCTCGACGGCGCGGACGGCCGGATCGGCGTCCACGATCTGTGCCTCGACGCGTTCGTGCTGCTCACCGGGCCCGGCGGGACGCGCTGGTGCGCGGCCGCCGCCCGGATCCGTGACGTACCGCTGCGGGCCTACCGCGTCGGGCCCGCCGGAGGCGCGGCGGAGCTGATCGACGTCGAGGGGAACTGGGCCGCCCGCTACCGCGCCGCCGAGGACTCGGCGGTGCTCCTGCGGCCGGACGGTTACGTGGCCTGGCGCGGCGAGTCCGAAGTGGACGACGCGGAGGGCGCGCTCCGCGCCGCGCTGCGGCGGGTGCTCGCGCGGTGACCCGCGGCGCTAGAGGCCTTTCGCCATCCCGGCGTCGATCGCGAAGTCGGCGCCGACCGCGCTGGGGACCGCGCCGGACAGCAACAGCACCACCATGGCCGCGACCTCCTCGGCCTCGACCATCCGCCCGGTCGTCAGCCCCATCATCTCCGGGACCTTGGCGACGAACTCCTCCGGAGTCGTGCCGAGGGATTCCGCGAGGGCGGGGCTGGTCCAGATGCGGGTGCGGACCGGGCCGGGGGACACGGTGTTCACCCGGACACCGCGGGGGCCGAACTCCGCCGCCAGCGCCTTGCCGAGGCCGGCGAGCGCGGCCTTGGCCGCGGAGTAGTGGACCAGGTGCGGGTCGGGCAGCCGGGCGTTGACCGAGCCGATGTTGACGATCGCGCCGCGGCGTTCGATCAGGCTGGGCAGCGCGGCGCGGGTGGCCCGGACCGCGCTGAAGAGGTTGAGCTCGACCGCGCGCTGCCAGGTCTCGTCGTCGGTGTCGAGGAAACCGCTCGCCATCTTCACCCCGCCGCCCACATTGTTCACCAGCAGATCGACGCCGCCGAACCGGTCGAGCGCGTGCCGGATCAGCGTGGCGGGCCCGTCCGGGGTGGCGAGGTCCGCCAGGACGACATGCGGCGTGGCGGCTTCCAGTTCGCCGCTCATGGTGCGGGTCCCGCCGAGGACCTGTACCCCTTCGGCGGTCAGCGCGCGCACCACCGCGAGGCCGATCCCGTGCCCCGCGCCGGTCACCACTGCCGTCTTTCCCGAAAGCCCGAGGTTCATCGCCACTCTCCTGAGTCGTCGCCTGCGTCCACTGTGGACTTCGCGAAATCGGCCGCGCGCAGGAACCGCCCGTTCGGCCCGTCGTCGGGAAGCTCGGCCGCTTCCGCGATGACCGCGGCGGCCGTCTCCGGGCCGCTCGCCGCGCCGGGCATCATCCGGGTGCGGACCCGGCCGGGATTCACCGCGTTGACCAGCACACCGGATCCGGCGACCTGCGCGGCGAGCATCGTCGTGAGGCCGTTCACCGCCGCTTTCGACAGCGAGTAGCCCGGGGTACGCGGGAACAGTCCTTGGCCGAACTCCCGCGTCGTGCCGCTGGAGACGAACACGACCCGGCCCCAGCCGCGGCCGAGCATTCCGGGCAGGAAGGCCTGCACGGTCCGCCACGTGCCCAGCAGGTTCACCGCGAACGTGCGCTCCACCAGCGCGAGATCGACCACGACGGGATCGGTGTCCGCGTCGAGCAGCACACCGGCGTTGCACACCAGCATGTCGACCGGCCCGGCCAGCCGCGCCGCCCGGCCGACACTGTCCACATCGGTCACATCGAGCGACAGGGCCGCGACGTCCGCGCCGATGCCGGCGGCGGCCCGGCGGGCGGTCTCGTCGTCGCGAGCGGTCACGACGACGCGATGCCCCCGCCGGTGCAGCGCGCGGGCGACGGCGTGGCCGATGCCCCGGTTCGCCCCGGTGACCAGCGCGGTCCGCGGCGCGTTCACCGGCATCGCAGGGGCAGATGCTTGATGCTGTTCATGAAGTTGGTCTCGGCGCGGACCGGTGTCCCGGCGAGCTCCCAGCGCGGCAGCAGGTCCAGCGCCGCTCCGAGAAACGTCCGGAGTTCCAGGACGGCGAGGCCGTTGCCGATGCACACGTGCGGTCCCCCGCCGCCGAACGAGAGGTGCTGGTTGGGACGGCGGCGGATGTCGAACCGGTCCGGGGCCTCGAAGACCTCCTCGTCCCGGTTCGCCGAGGTGTACCACATGACGACCCGTTCCCCCGGCGTGATCCGCTGCCCGGCGACCTCGGTCTCCTCGACGGTGTTGCGGGCGAAATGGGTGACGGGGGTGACCCACCGCAGCACCTCGTCGGTGGCGGAGGCCAGCAATCCGGGGTCGTCCCGGAGCGCGGCGAGCTGATCGCCGTGCCGCAGCAGGGCGTGCACGCCGCCGGAAACCGAGCAATAGGTGGTTTCGCTGCCCGCGGTGATCAGGGTCGTCGCGAAGACGCCGATCTCCTCGGTGGTCAGCCGGTCGCCCTTGCGGCGCGCGGCGAGGAGCAGGGAGAACATGTCGTCGGCGGGATGGCGGTCGCGATACCGGGCGAACTCGAGGAAGTAGTCGAGCAGCTGGGTGAACACGTCCGGCCCGCCCGCGGCGGCGGCGTCGTACTCCGGATCACCGAGGTTGACGGTCTGGCGAGCCCAGCGGAGCACCATCTCGCGGTCGCTGCCGGGGACGCCGATCAGCTCCCCGAGCACCTCGAACGGCAGGGGGAGCGCGACGTCCTCGGCCAGGTCGAATTCGCCCTTCTCGCAGGCGGTGGCGAGCAGGGTGCCGACGATCCGGCGGATGCTCTCCCCGAGCGCGGCGATCCTGGCCGGGGCGAAGGCCTTGAAGGTCAGCTGCCGCATGCGGGTGTGGTCCGGCGCGTCGAGGAACGTGATGATCCGGTAGTCGGAGTCCTGCAGGCGCACCGAGGTCATCGTGCTCGGGCTGGACGAGAACGCCTTGTGGTCGCGCGAGACGGTGACGACGTCCCGATGCCTTGTCGCGTACCAGAATTCGTTGCCCTCGGCGTCGGCGGCCCTGGTGAGGCCGGGCCGGGCACGGAGGTCGCGGAAGTAGTCGTAGGGGATGCCGTCGGTGAAGGCATCCGGAGCCATCAGGTCGATGCCGGGAATGGTCATGTGCCCCTCCTCCCTCGTCGGACGCTCACCAGCTGACCGGGATCTCCGTGAAGCCCTCCATGAACCCGCCGAGCCCGCGCGGGAGCTGGTCGCCCGGCTTGGCGAGGCCGAGCCCGGGGAACCTGCGGAGCAGCCCTTCGGTGGCGACCTGCAGTTCCATCCGCGCCAGCGCGGCGCCGACGCAGTAGTGCAGCCCGGCCCCGAAGGTCAGGTGGTGGTTCTCGCGGCGCCGGATGTCGAGGGAGAACGGATCGTGGAACACCGTCTCGTCGACGTTCGCCGATTCCTCGGAGAGCAGGACGCTGGAACCGGCCCGGATGGTCGTGCCGTCGGACAGTTCGATGTCGCTGAGCGCGTACCGCATGGTGCCGATCGACGAACCCATGATCTGCGTGCGCAGGAGCTCCTCGACCGCCGAGGGCACCAGCGTCCAGTCGGCCTGGATCTGCTCGACCAGGTCCCGGCGGCTGAGGAGCACGGCGGTGCCGGTCCCGATCTGGCTGGCCGTGGTGACGTAACCGGCGATGAGCAGGCTCTGCGTCCAGTACTGGAGTTCGTGTTCGGAAAGCCGGTTGTTGTCCTCGTCCCGGACCTTGATCAGCCCGCTGATCAGGTCATCGCCTGGCTGGGCGCGTTTCGCCGCGATCAGGTCGCCGAGGTACCGCCACAGTCCGGTACGGCATTCCTCGACTTCCTCCTGCGGCAGCTTGCTCACCGAGAGGAAACCGTCCACCAGCCGGCGGAAGGTGTTCATGTCCTCGGGCGGGATTCCGAGGAGCTTGCAGATGACCCTGATGGGCAAGGGGAACGCGAACGCCTCGTTGAGTTCGGCCACCTCCGGCCCGGCCGCCATCTTGTCGAGCAGATCGTTCGCGATCTCCCAGGCGACCGGCCGGAGCGCCTCCACCCGCCGCGCGGTGAACGCGCGGGTCACCAGTCCGCGGACGCGGGTGTGGCCGGGCGGGTCGGGTTCGATCGCGCTGTCCATGAACAGGTCGTTGTTCGCCGAGATCCGGGCCACTTCGGGCCGCGAGATGTCCTTGCTCAGCCGTTCGTCGGCGAACAGCGCCCGGACGTCCTTGTAGCGGGTCACCAGGAAGGCGGAGTCCCCGCTGGGCAGGGTGACCTCGACCAGTGCCTTTTCCCGCAGTGAGCGAAGCCCTTCCGGGATCTGCATCGGCGGGGTCCATGCGAAGGGATACCGAAGGGGGAGTTCCGTGCTCATCGGTGTTCTCGACCTTTCTTGTCCTTCGGGGCGAGGGTGGGGGATCGGCTCATGGCTTTCCGGTCGCGGGCTCCTGGCAGCGGAAGCTGCTTTCCGCGAAGGCCCATTCGTAGTTCAGGCTGCTGGAAAACCACTCGACGAGCTCTCGGCGCCGTCCGGCGGGGCCGTGCCCGCCGAACCGGTCGGCCATGGCGAGGAACGCCTCGACGGCCGCGCCGTAGTCGTCGCCGGGGTGATACGCCGCGATCCAGCGCGCGTACCGCGATCCGGGGACCGCGCGTGCGCGCAGGTCGTCGGACACCCGCGAGTTGAACCACACCATCGGCAGCAACGCGCCCAGCCCGGCGCCGAACGACGTCGCCGCGGCCGCGGCGAAGAAGGAACAGTGGGCCTGGGTGGCCCGTGCCATCGGGTGGTCTTCGCCGAGTTCGGGCAGCCCGAGCGTGGGAGCGAGTTCGGCGTAACGCAGGCGCAGCCGGTCGCGCGCGTCGAGAGTGCCGAGCACGGAATGCCCGAGCAGCCGGGTGTCCGCGTCGTCCCGGGCCTGCGCCGCGCAGCGGGCCAGCGCCCGGCTGTAGGCGGGGAGCAGATGACCGGTGTCCTGCCGGATGAAGAAGGCCAGCGACGCCGCGGGAAGCGAGCCCTCGCGCAACCGTGTCCAGAACGGGTGCGCCAGCACCTTGTCCAGTACCGGTTCCGCGAGCACCAGAAGTTCGTCGCGCAGCATCGGTTCTCCTCACCGGGGCGGGATCAGCCCGCCTCGACCTCGACGTCGACTCGTTTCATGGACCACTGCGCGATGCGCAGCGACATCGTGACCGCTTCGGTGGCGTACCCGGCCATGTCCGCCTGGTAGCGGGCGAGCGCCTCGGGCAGCGACCGCTCACCCCGTGCCACGCCGGTGAGCGCGGAGCACAACGCCATGGCGTCCCTGGCGGCGGTGTTCGCCCCCACCCCGCCGGACGGCGGCATCGCGTGGATCGCGTCGCCGAGCGGGACGACGACGCCGGGTTCCCATGGCGTGACCGGGGTCGTGGCACGGAGCGGGATGGCGAACGCGGTCCGCGGATCGGCCATGGTGAACGTCTCGTGCAACGCCGGATGCCAGCCACGGGTCCGCTCGAGCACGAGCTCGCACAGCTCGGTGCCCGACATCGCGAACAATCGCTCGTCGGAGATTCCGAGTTCACGCTGGTGAACATTGAACACCGACATGTAGTAGTTCCCGGAATCGGCCAGCCGTGCTTCCGGGCACAGCCGCGCGGCGGCCGCGGACGGCGGAGTCCGGAACACCATGGGCATCAGCCCGAGGTGGTTCCCGTCCTCGCCGATCACGTAGCTGAACCGGTTTCGCAGCACGTCCGGCATGATCGCGTCGGTCTTCTCGTCCATCGGGATCCGGGAGAACACCGTGCGCACACCGAGATCACGCGGCTGGTCCGCCGGGCGCAGCTGGGCGCGGACCGCCGAACCGGTTCCGTCCGCCGCCACCAGGAGGTCGCCGGTTTCCGTGCTCCCGTCGGCGAAGTACGCCGTCACCCGGCCGTCCGGCTCGTGGGCGCAGCGGACGAATCTCCGTCCATAGTGGACGATGTCGTCGAGGCCGGCGAGCAGGATCCCGCGCAGGGTCACGCGGTCGACCGCGTCGATCTTGTCGGGCGCGTCGCCGCGGGGGTCGTCGAATTCGGGTGACCACTGCGGGACCAGCCGCTCGTTGTAGGCGGCGAGCCCGTTTTCCTGCCGCGCGTGGGAGGTCGCGACGAGCAGGTCGCGCAACCGCGGTGGCAGGCAGGCTCGCAGGGCCTGCTCGCCTTCCGGGCTGATGCGGAGCCGGTAGCCCTGGTTCCGCCCGCGAGCCGACGTGTCGCGTTCGTGGACCGACACGTCGATTCCGGCCTGGCGCAGGCCCTGTGCGAGGCACAGCCCGCCGATCCCGCCACCGATGACGAGAACCCGCTGGCCCGCGCCGCGCCGGTGTTCGTTTCCCATGGACCGCTCCTGTTCGTTCTCCGCGATGGGTCAGAGGCCGCCGTCGACCGGGACGACGGTGCCGGTCAGGTACCGGGCGCCGTCGCCGGAAAGCCAGAGCACGGCGTCGGCGGCGTCGTCCGGGGTGGCGAGCCTGCCCAGCGGGATGAGCCGGGTGTAGCGCGCGATCAGCTGCTCCCGCACGGGTTCCGGCAGTTCGTCGAGCGCTTCGGTGTGGACCATGCCCAGTGCCAGTACGGTGAACCGGATCCCCCGTGCGACACCGAACTCCTTCGCGAGCGATCTGCTCAGGCCGTGCAGCGCGGCCTTGCTCGCGGTGTAGTGCGCCTGCGCCGCCACGCCCAGCCGGGCGGCCGCGGAGCTGATGCTGATGACACTGGCACCGTCGCGCAGCAACGGAAGCGCTCGCTGGATGACGAGGTGCGCGCCGCGGGCGTTCGTCCCGATGGTCTGCCGCCACTCGGAAAGCGACAGCTCGCCGAACGGGACCCGGCTGATCTCGGCCGCGTTGTTCACCACGATGTCGAGCCCGCCGACCAGTTCGGCGCAGTGCGCGAAGAGATCGCCGACCTCGCCCGGGTCGGCGAGGTCGGCGCGGAGCACGTGGTGCCCGCCGCCGGTCTCCCGCAGCGCGCGCTCGAGCGACCCGGCCGCTTCCCCGCCCCGCCGGTGGCAGGTGACGACCCGGACCCCGTGCCGGGCCAGTGCCAGCACGACGGCCCGGCCGACGCCCCGCGTGCCACCGGTGACCAGTGCGGTACGGCCCGCCAGGCCCGGGTCCCCTCGGCCGGTCACGATCAGCTCAGCACGACGTCGGCGAGTTCGTCGACGTGCCCGGGATCGGAGGTGCAGGACAGCAGCATCAGCTCGTCGCACCCGGCGGCGGCGTAGCCGTCGACGACCGCGCGCAGCGCCTCCGGTTCGGTGACGGCACCCGCCGCGAGCCGTTGTGCCAGCGGGCCCATGTACGAGTAGTAGCCCAGGATGTGTTTCTCGGCCTGTGCCTTGCCGTCCGCGCCGAGTTGCGCGTAGCACAACGCCGCCATCTTCGGGGTCCCGGTGCGGCCTTCCTCGGCCCACAACTGCTTGAGCTTGCCGACCGTCTCGGCATACGCGGCGGGCGGGCCGCCGGGGGAGATCCAGCCGATCCCGTGCCGGGCCGCCCGGCGCAGCCCCGCCGGGGAGTGCCCGCCGATCCACAGCGGGATGTCGCGGCGGGCGGGCAGCGGCCCGACGCCGGGCACCGCGTGTTCGCTCCGCCAGAGCTGCCGGAGTTCGCCGATCATCCGGTCCAGCCGCGCGCCCCTGGTCCGGTAGTCGGCGCCGGTGGCCGCGAAATCGTCCTCGCGCAGCCCCGCCGCGATGCCGACGGTCAGCCTGCCGCCGGAGAGCCGGTCGACGCTCGCCAGCTGCTTGGCCAGTTCGACGACGCTCGGCCGGGCGGCCGCGAGCAGGATCGTGGTGGCGAGGCCGATCCGCTCGGTCACCGCCGCCGCGGCCGCGAGCGCGACGATGCTGTCGTAGTTGTCGTAGGCCACCCGGTCGATCACGCCGAGTGTGCTGAAGCCACGCCGGTCCGCGCGGCGCGCGAACTCCACGAGATCCGGCCCCGCCGCGTCGTGCACGGTGGTCGGGAGGCACAGTCCTACGTCCATGAGCTTTCCTCCAAAAGGTCGGTCAGACGGCCAGTTCCACGTCGTAGGTGGTCAGCCAGGAGTTGAACTGCAGCGCCATTTCGATGTTCATCCGGCTCGGCCAGTCGGTGGCGTCCGAGGCGAGCGTGCGCTCGGCCGCCGCGACGTCGAGGAACGGCCGGATCGGCGCGTGGGTGTCGGCGAGCACCGCGGCCAGTTCGCGATGCAGCACGGCGGTGTAGGACGGGTCCTGCGTGACCGGCCAGGGGCTCTTCCTGCGGTCGAGCACCGATGCCGGCAGCAGATCGGCCACGGCCGCGCGGAGCAGGCTCTTTTCCCTGCCGTCGAACGTCTTGTGGCGCCACGGTGTGTTGTAGAGGTACTCGACGAGCCGATGGTCGCAGAACGGCACCCGCAGCTCCAGGCCGTGCGCCATGGACAGCCGGTCCCCGCGATCGAGCAGCATCGGCAGCCACCGGGTGAGCGTGAGGTGGCCGATGGCGTGCATGCGCCGCTCCATCGCGTCCGGACTGTCCACAGGGGACACTTCGCCGAGCGCTTGCCGGTAGTTCTCGGCGTAGTACTCCGGCATCGCCAGTTTCTGCATGAGCCCGCGGTCGAACAGCCCCCTGCCCTGGCCGTTCTGGCTGCCCGCCTGCGCGGTTTCGTTGACCACCCAAGGAAAGGTGTCCGCGTGCACGCACGCGGGGTGGGACATCCAGTTGTACCCGCCGAAGATCTCGTCGGACACCTCGCCGGAGAGCACGACCGTCGACTGACGACGGATCGCTTGGGACATCAGGTAGTTCGAGGTGTCCATATCGCCGAGCGTGGTCGGCGCGTCCTGGGCCAGCAGCACGGCGAGGCGCGTCTCGGGGTCGATGAGCTGATCGGTCGTCAGCACGATGTCCGTGTGTTCCGACGCGACGTGCCGCGCCATTTCCAGCGCGTAGGGTCCGTCAGGGGTGAAGCGGACGTCGTCGGGGCGGAAGTTCTCGGTGTGCCCGCGGTAGGTGGTGGAGAACGTGCGGACCGTGCCGCCCTCCAGCTTCCACAGCCAATCCGACGCGATGGCGGTGAGGGCGCTGGAGTCGAGACCACCGGACAGCGCCGTGCACACCGGGACGTCGGCGACCAGCTCGCGGAGCACGATGTCGTCCAGCATCGACCGGATCGTCCGCACCGTCTGGTCGCGGTCGTCGGTGTGCTCCCGGTTCGTCAGGGTCCAGTAGGTCCGGTCGGACACCCCGGAGCGTCCCACCGTCAGGGTGTGCCCGGGACGGACTTCACGCATGTCACGGAACACCGCGGTGCCGGGCTGTTTGGCGATCGAGAACAGCTCGCGCAGGCCGTCGAGGGCTACCACGGGGCGCACCTGCGGATGCGCCAGCAGCGCCTTGGGCTCGGAACCGAAGAGCACACCGCGCTCGGTGCGGGTGTAGAACAACGGTTTGACGCCGAGGCGATCCCGGACCAGCACCAGCTCCTCGCGGCGGATGTCCCAGACGGCGAAGGCGAAAATGCCGTCCAGGCGTTCGGCGCAGGCCGCGCCCCATTCCAGGTAGGCGCGCAGCAGCACCTCGCTGTCGCAGGCGGTGCGGAACCGATGACCGCGACGCCGGAGCTCCGCGCGAAGCTGCTTGAAGTTGTAGACCTCGCCGTTGTACACCAACACGGCTACCGGTTCGCCCGCCTCCTCGGCGACCAGGGGCTGGTGGCCGCCTGCCGGGTCGATGATCGCCGTGCGGGTGTGCCCGAGTGCCGCGTGGCCCCGCTGCCAGACGTCGCGGTCGTCGACCCCGCGCCGCGCGAGCGCGTCGGTCATCGCCCGCAGCGTCGGCAGGGCGTCGGCGAGGTCACGGCCGAAGTCCACCCAGCCGGTGATTCCGCACATCCGTGTCTCCCTTGCTCGGCTCGATGCCGGGGAGCCTGGGACGGGGGACTCGAATCGGTCTCGAACGCCGGTCGGCCGGGTGCGGGCGGGTCCGGTGCTCGATCGCGGTGCGAGACGTGTTCGAGCGCCGGCCGACAGCCTGCGCGAAACCGATCCCGAGCCGCGAGGTGCACGTGATGAGCCCCAAGGAGCGCATCCCCGATATCGCCAGCATCGTCGGCAGATATGCGCTGGACATGCCGCCGGAGCAACAGATTCTCGGTCTGTTCGCCGCCAAGTGGGCGATCGGCGGGTTGCGTGCCGTCGTCGAGCTGACGATCCCGGACCGCCTGGCGGACGGCCCGCGCACCGCGGACGAGCTCGCCGCGGCGGTGGGCGCGAAACCGGACATCCTCTATCGCGTCATGCGCGGGCTCGCCGCCGCGGGCGTGTTCTCGGAGCGGGAAGACCGGGCGTTCGGGCTCACCCCGATCTCCGCGGCGCTGCGTTCCGACGCGGTGGCGGGGTTCCGCGACATGTTCCTGTTCGCCTCGGATCCCATGCTGTGGCGCCCGTACGAGAACATCGCGCACACGATCCGCACCGGGGTCCCCTCGTTCACGCACGCGTTCGGCGCGTCCTTCTACGACTACATCCGGGAGAACCCGGCCAGTTCGGCGGTGTTCGACCGGGCGATGCAGCAGAACCACTACCCGGGGACCGACCGGATCTTCGACGAATTCGATTTCGGCCGGTTCACCAGGATCGCGGACGTCGGCGGTGGCCACGGTCAGTTTCTCGCCGAGGTGCTCACCCGCTACCCCGGTTGCAGCGGGGTGCTCTGCGACCAGCCCCAGGTGGTGAGCGAAGCGAAAAGGCTCTTCGAAGAACGGGGCGTCGCCGATCGGGTCAAGGTCGTTTCGACCGATTTCTTCACCGCGATCGAGAAGGGGTGCGACGCCTATTTCGTCAAGCACACCCTGCACAACTGGGACGACGCCGACGCCGCGCGGATCCTGCGAAGGATCAGGGAGGCCATCGACGACAACGAGGACGCGCGGCTGCTCATCGTCGACATGGTGCTGACGGGGCCGGGGACCTGGGACATCGGCAAGCTCATCGACATCGAGGCGCTCAGCGTCCTCGGCGGGCGCGAGCGCAGCCGCGACGAGTGGGACCGGCTCGCGGGCGCCGCCGGTTTCCTGCCGGCGAACGATCCGGTCGTGGGTGACCTGGCCATCCTCGAGTACCGGCCGTGTGAGCCCGGTCTCGGTGTGCCGGAGGCGCCCGCGTGAAGTTGAACTAGTGTCTTGTAATCTAGTAGCCTGTCTTCCTATGGTCGCGAAGCACAAACGTTCCCCCCTGGCGCTGGCCGTCCTGGCCCTGCTGGCGGCACAGCCGCTGCACCCGTACGGGGTACTGGCGCTCATCAAGCAGTGGGGCAAGGACCAGGTCATCAACGTCACCCAGCGGGCGACGCTGTACAAGACGTTCAACCGGCTGACCGACGCCGGGCTGATCGCCGTGCAGCAGACCGAGCGCGACCAGCAGTACCCCGAGCGCACCGTGTACAAGCTCACCGAGGACGGCCGCGAGGTGATGCTCGAGTGGCTGGCCGAGGTGCTGGTCGGCGGGCACAACGAGTTCCCGGAGTTCCCGGTGGGGCTGTCCTTCATCATGCTCCTGACCCCCGAAGACACCCTGCCGCTGCTCAACGAGCGGGCGAAGCACCTCAGCGGACGTCTCGAGCAACTCGAGGCCGACCTCGCCGAGGCTCTTTCTCCGGGGCCGGACCAGGTCCCCGCCGTCAGCCTCCTGGAAGGCGACTACCTGCGGGCGATGGTCGCCGCCGAACTGTCCTGGGTGGAAAAGCTCGTCGCCGACATCGAGAACGGCCGGATGCGCTGGGGCGTGGAGGAACTCCGCGCCTTCGCCGAGACGCACCCCCCGGAGATCTGACGCCTTTTCCGCCCCCAAGCCGATTCGATCGGCCTCCCAACCGTCCTTGACCAGTTCTCGGCACTGTCGGGACGGCAACCGCGGCGACGGGAACGCGCCATCCGTGCGACCGGCCGCACGAGCGGAAAGGGGCACGATGAAGATCGGAGTGGGACTTCCGGCGACCGTTCCGGACCTCAGTCCCGAAGCGGTTCTGGACTGGGCGGCAGGCGCCGAGGACTACGGATTCTCCACCCTCGGGGTGCTGGACAGGCTGGCATACCAGAACTACGAACCGTTGGTCACTCTCGCCGCGGCGGCCGCGTTGACCAGCCACACGGCGCTGGCCGCGACGGTGCTCATCGCGCCGTACCGGCAGGATGTCGCGTTACTCGCCAAACAGGCCGCCACAGTGCACGAACTGTCCGGCGGCAGGCTCACCCTCGGCGTTTCGGCCGGATTGCGGGAGGACGATTTCGCCGTCTCCGGTGCGCCGTTCCGGGGCCGCGGCAAACGGCTCGACGCGATGATCGAAACCTGTCACGCGGTCTGGGCGGGTGAACACCCCGGGCCGGACAACGCGGTGGGCCCCGCGTTGCGGCACGGGAAGCCGGCGTTGATGATCGGCGGCAATTCGGAGGCGGCCCTGCACCGGGCCGCGCGGTACGGCGACGGCTGGGTCGCGGGCGCCAGTTCCCCGGCCCAGTACGCGAAAATGCTGGGCACGGCCCGGCGGATCTGGGCGGAGCACGGGCGAACCGAGCCGCTGCGGACCCAGGCGGTCGCCTTTTTCGCTCTCGGGCCGGACGCGGAATCCGACGCGGAACGCTATTTGCGCCGCTATTACGCGTTTCTCGGGCCGCACAGCGAAATGATGCTCAAAAAGGCCGCTACGGACGAAGACCGGCTGGCCGAGGTCATCGACGCGTACCGGCAGGCGGGCTGCGACGAGCTCGTGTTCTTCCCGTGTTCCGCGGACATCCGCCAGCTCGACCTGCTCACCAAGGCCACGCGCTGACCGTAGATCCCTCTCGCAGACCCACAGAGGAGCAGTTGATGAAGAAGAAGACGACGACGGCCGACACCGGCGAGCTGACCCCGGCCGCGCTGATGCAGCTCGGCAGTGCTTTCGCCCACGCCAAGGCCCTGCTGTCCGCGATCGAGCTGGACCTGTGCACCGAACTGGGCAAGGGCCCGCGGACCGAGGAGCAGATCAGGACGGCGCTGGGCCTGCACCCGCGGGTCACCTGGGAGTGGCTGTCGATGCTGGTCGCGCTCGGCGTGCTGGAGCGGGACGGCGAGCGGTACCGGAACACGCCGGGCAGCGCCCGGTTCCTCGACCGGTCGAAACCGTCCTACACCGGGGGTTTCCTGGAACGCGCCAATCGCGTGCTGTTCCCCTCCTGGGTCCACCTCACCGACGCCCTGCGGACCGGCGAGCCGCAGGCCCGGCACATCGAGGCGGACGATCTGTTCGATTCCCCCTATCGCAAGCCGGAGGAGGTCGAGGCGTTCCTGACCATGATGGACTCGCTCACTTCGGCGATCGGTCCCGCGCTGGCGAAGACGTTCGACTGGTCGACGGTGAAGTCCGTCGTCGATGTCGGTGGCGCACGGGGGAATCTGCTCTCGCTCGTGCTCGCCGAGCACGAACACCTCACCGGAACCGTCTTCGACCTGGCCCCGCTCGCCGCGCCCGCCGCGCGGCTCGCGGAACGCGCGGGCCTCGCGGACCGGTTGCACTTCCACGCGGGCAGCTTCTTCGAAGACGGCTTGCCGGAGGCGGACGCGATGATCATCGGTCACGTGCTGCACGACTGGGACGCGGCGCAGCGGCAGGTGATCGTCGACAAGGCCTTCGCCGCGATCCGGCCGGGCGGATCCGTGCTGCTGTACGACTCGATGCTCGACGCCGACGACCCCGACCTGGCCCGGCTCACGATCAGTGTCCACATGAAACTGATGACACCGGGTGGCGCGGAGTACACCGTGGCGGAGGGGACGGAAATGCTGCACCGCGCCGGCTTCACCGACGTCGAACCGTTGCCGCTCGGCGCACTCGACACCCTGCTGGTGGCCAGGAAACCGGAATAACGCCGGAAGGCCGTCGTCCGCTCGCTCCGGCGGGCGGACGACGGCCTTGGTCCTTTGAGGACAGTCAGGCGAGCTTCAGATCGGCGTAGACGGCGTCGACGATCCGCAGCATGCGGTCCTTGTGCAGGGACGCCTCGATCATCCCGTTCACGTTGACCACCACCACGAGCCCGTGGTCCGGGTCGACGAACGACGTCGAGAGGCCGAACCCGTCGTGTCCGTACGCACGCGGGGAAACGTGGGAGCCGAAGCTGAGGTATTCGCGGCCGAGCTGACGGCATTCGACGCGGAACCCCAGCCCCCAGTCCGCGCTGCCGTACCGGTCGAAGATCCCCGTGCGGTGCCGGGAGGTCAGCGTCGCGAGCATGTCGGCGCCGATGATCCGTCCTCCTGGCGCGACCCCGCCGGCGAGCAGTGCTTCGAGCACCTTGCCGAGGTCGGCCATCGGCCCGCGGGTGTTGACCCCCGGGATGCAGCGCGTCGTCGTGGGGAACGTCGACTGCCAATACGTGGGCCGCGGCGCGTTGCGCACGTTCCGGACGTGGATCAGCGGGAGGGTCTGCTCGTGTTCGGCGAACTCGGCGGCGGTGAGCCGGAGGCGCGTTTCCCTTGCTTCGCACGGCCGAAGCAGTTCCTCGGTGACGTAGTCGGCGTGGTCTCGGCCATCCACCGCGCGGATCAGTTCGGCCAGTACGAACCACGCCCAGTACGGGCTGTAGTTGATCACCCGTCGCGCCAGGGCCTCCGCGGGGACCCGCACCGAGAACGCCCGCGCCCGCCGTTCCTCGTCCGGTCCGGCGGGCATCCCGTGCAGCGGGTCGATGCCCGCCGGGATCGGGCCGGTGTGGGTGAGCAGCGCGGCGGCCGTGATCGTCGATTTGCCGCCCACGCCGAATTCGGGGATGTAGTCGGCGATCGGACGGTACGGGTCGAACCTGCCGCCTTCCCACAGCCTGCCCAGCGCGAGCGGGACGAACGGCTTGCAGATGCAGTACCAGATCGGCAGCGACCGGCTGGTCAGCGGGACGCCGGGACGGGCGAACCCGAGCCCGGCGTCGGCCAGCACCCGCCCGGCCTGCGAGACGTAGAGCTGGACGCCGGGGGTGGAGACGCCGAGTTCGGCGGCCAGCTCCGCCGCCGTGCGCGGCAGGAAGTCCCGCAGCCGGGCCATTTCGTCGCCGGGCGGCGGCGCCGGTGCCGTCGCCGCCGTCCCGGCCGGCCCGGTGCCCGGCTGGAGCCGGGTGCCTGCCCGCATCGCCGCGACGTACCCCGACTTGTCCTGTTGCAGCGCGGCGTCGGCGAAGAAGAGCAGGGTGAAGTTGCCGGTGAGATCGGTGCCTTCGCGCTCGAAGGTTTCGACCCGCTGCTGTGGCGAGCCGAACAGGAAGGACAGCGCGGCGGCATACCGGACGTTGAGCTGGACCTTCGGTTCTTCGGCCGTGGCGGGAGCGAAGGCCAGCAGGCCGCTGTCCAGATCGATCCGGATGTCGACGCCTGCCACGACGCCGGGGGGCGGGTCGGTGATCACGAGCCGGATCTCGATGGTGCTGTGCCGGGCCGGATCCGGTTGCGGTAACCGCCTCGCCTGGTCGAGCCAGGCCTTCGAGAGGAAGAGGTAGCGTCGCTGGGCGGTGGTTTCGCGCAGCATCTCACGCCCCCCGCGACGACGGCGGGCCTGCCACGCCGGCGCCATTCGAGGGTGCTTCCGGTTCCTCGTCCACGTGGATCGACCGCGTCGGGCAGCCCCGGACCGCGCGCAGGACCTCGTCGCGCAGTTCCGGTCGCGGATGGGGTTCGAGAACTTCGACAGCGCCGTCCTCGTCCTGGTCGAACACTTCGGGCACCCGGTACACGCACAGGCTGCTCACTGCGCATGTCGTCTTGTCGGCACTGACGTACATGGCGATCGTCCAATCGGGGCGGAGGGAGAAACACGCGTCACCGTTCCAGCCCCCGCTCGCGATCTCCTCGACACCGGCTGAAACGGCCCGACCGGCGCACCAGCGGTGTTCCAGCGGCCGGATCGAGGATGGTGACCCGGTCCGCGATCTGGGGGAAGGACGGCTTGTGATGCCGCGAGAGACGGTCGAGACCACGACGGACGTCGTCCGGCTCGGAAACGCTTTCTGCACCGCGCAGGTTCTGCTCACCGCGGTGGAACTCGGCGTGTTCACGGCGCTGGCGGACGGCGCGGCCAGCGAGGAGGAACTTCGCGACCGCCTCGGTCTGCACGGCAGGGGCCTGCGTCCGTTCCTCGCCCTGCTCGCGGCCTTGGGCCTGTTGTCGGAGACGGACGGTCGTTACGCGAACGCCGCGGCCGCCGCCGAATGTCTCGTCGCCGATCGTCCCGGCTACGTCGGCGGGCTGCTCATGGGCACGAAGACCAATCTCTACCCGGTGTGGAACCGGCTGGGGGAGACGCTGAAGACCGGCGAACCCCAGTCGGGCGGGGACGAGTTCGCGGAGATGCTGGCCGATCCCGCGCGGCTGGAGGACTACGCCCGCATGATGGACGGGGCGCTCGTCCCGTTGCTCCCGCCGCTGCTGGGCGCGATCGACTGGGGCCGGTACCGTTCGGTGCTCGACATCGGCGGCTGCCGGGGCAGTCTAGTCGGGCAGGTGGCCCGCGAGCACCCGAAGCTGACCGGGACCGTTTTCGACCTGCCTCCGTTGCGGCAGGTCTGCCTGCGCCGGGCCGCCGAGCTGGGCGTGGCGGACCGGATCCGGTTCCACGGCGGCGACTTCTTCCGGGACCCGCTGCCGCGCGCCGACGTCGTCGTGCTCGGGCACGTCCTGCACAACTGGGCGCCGGGCCAGCGGGAGTTCCTTGTCCGGCGGGCATTCCACGCGGTCGAGCCCGGCGGGGTGCTCCTCGTGCACGACCGCATGCTCGACGACGCGTTGCGCCACACCGGGAATCTGGTCGTCGGCATGACGATGGCTCTGGTCACCGAGAACGGCTCGGAATACACCGTCGCCGAGTTGCGTGAGCTCGCGCTGGCCGCCGGGTTCCGGTCGGCCGACGCGGTGGCGCTCGACGGCGACGAAACCCTCGTTGTCTGCGGGAAGGCCTGACGCGCTGGGGTCAGCGGAACGCGGACAGGTTCCGTTCCAGCCACGCCGCGAAGGAACCTGGTTCGTGGCCGGTGATCCGCCGCACGGTCGGAAGCGGCCGCCCGCCCACCGACGGGTCGCCGACCGCCTGAGCGGCCAGCAACCCGTCGACGAACCCGGCGGGCAGGCCCGCCTCGACCATGGCGGTCCTCGCCTGCGCCGTCGTCGCCGGCACGTAGCCGACGGGCGAACCGAGCGCGGCCGCCAGGAGCGCGACCTGCTGCGGTGCCGTGAGCGCTTCGGGCCCGGTCAGCTGATACGTCCGGCCGTGGTGGCCGTCGCCGGTCAGGCAGGCGGCCGCCACCGCCGCGATGTCGGCCGGATCGACCACCGCCCGCGCGATCTCGCCGTGACACTGGTAGGCCCGGCTCTCGGCCTTGACCGACCACGCCCACTGGAACGCGTTGGACATGAAGGCGGCGGGCCGCAGGATCGTCCAGCGGGCGCCGGATCCGGCGAAGACCCGCTCCCCTTCGGCCTGTTCGGCGCCGTAACCGCTCCTGGTCGGCGCCATCGCTGCGACGGAGGACAGTTTCACCACACGTTCCGTGCGGTGCAGGCGGATCGCTTCCGCCACGGCACGGTCCTGGGCGAGCGCGCCGGGGCCACTGGAGAGGGCGAACACGGCGTCCACATCGGACACCGCGGCGCGAATGCTCGCCGGGTCACCGAGATCGCCGCCCGCGACCTCCACGGTGTCCCCGAACCGCGCCCGGTCCGGGGACCGGGTGAAGGCACGCACCCGTTCTCCCGCCGACGTCAGCAGCTTCACGATTTCCCGGCCGACGGTGCCCGTCGCGCCGATCACCAGTATCACCGATTTCCTCCTGACGGGACGGGGAACGGAAGGCTCCTAGACGCGCTCGCCGGGTTTGCCCGCGATGCCCCCGATCGCGAGCGCGATGAGGAAACCGACCGCCAGCACGGCCGCGTCGGTCCAGAGGCTGAGCTGGAAATCGGCTGCCGACACCGCCCGGCCGGGGGACTGGGCGGTCAGCCGGGAGGCCAGCAGGATACCGAGCGACGAGCCGATTCCGTACGCCGCCGCGTTGACGCCGGGGAGCACGGTCTTGCTGTTCTCGTTGGCCAGGATCGCGCTGAGACCGTTGAGCGGGGTCAGCGCCCCGGCGAACGCCACGCCGAGGAGGGTGATCGCGACACAGGCCAGCCACGGCTGGTGGATGCCGAGTGCCAGCAGCGCGAGGCAGGGCACGGCCATGGCCATGGAGACACGCAGTGTCGTCCGCCAGCCCACCTTCGGGGCGAACCAGCCGACCACCGGCGCGAACAGGACGTTCACCAGGCACACGGTGGCCACGAACAGAATGGAGGACAGGGTCGCGGTCATCCCGAACCCGAATTCGTGGTTCTGGCTGTAGATCGGCATGAGGTAGTTGATCGGGCCGAGCATGCCCGCGGTGGCCAGCACCGAGGTCAGCAGCACCGGCCAGGCCCGGCGTGAGCGCAGGTAGCCGATCGGGAGCAGCGGGTGGGCCCGTCGCTTCTCGACCAGGCAGAACACCGTGAACAGCACCGCGCCCGCCAGGAGGACGAGGCCCATCCCGAGCCCCGGGCCGCTGAGCCAGCCGAGTCCCACCTCGACGCAGCCGATGCTGAGCGTCAGGAGCACGACACCCCAGACGTCCAATTTGGACGTTGTGGTGCTCCGCTGGTCGGGCAGGGTGCGGGTGAGGACGACGAAGGTGATCACGTCGACCACGGCCATCAGCACGAACACGGCGCGGAATCCGTAGTGGTCGGTCAGCCAGCCGGACAGGAGCCCGTCCAGGCCGACGACTCCGCCGTTCGCCGCGGTGAGCAGCCCCATCGCCCTGCCGAAGCCCGCGCCCGGCAGCGCCTGGCGGAGCAGCCGGAGGGCGAGCGGGAACATGGCCGTCGCCGGCCCTTGCAGCACCCGGCCGATGACGAAGACCGTCACGTTCGGCGCGGCCGCCGCCAGCACCGCGCCCGCCAGCGTGACGAGCAGTGCCGCGCCGATCAGCTTGCGGATGTTCACGTGATCGCTGTAGGCGGCCATCACGATCGACAGCAGGGCACCGGTCAGGTAGAAGGCGGCCTGGCCGGTCCCCACCACGGAGGCGTCGGCGTGCAGGCGCCGGGCGATGTCCGGCATCGCCGGTGTCTCCATGGAGATGATCAGCTGGCAGGTGACCGTGGCGAGCAGCAGGGAGGCGACGAGTTTTCCGGTGCTGAGGGTGCCCGTGACGGGGCCGTCGGCCGTCGGTGGCCGGGTGAGGGACTGGCTCATGGGATTCCTTGTCGGATCGTCCGAAGTCCGGGCCAGCGGGCCCCGGGAGATCGCGACCCTGCACCGGCGATCTGGGGAACAGCTCGAATCCGCTTCGAGCACGCCGCCGTGCCCGGGTGCTCGCGGCCGTCGAGCACCGTGCGACGGCGCTTCGAGGCGGTGGAGCCAGGCTGCGCCTTTCAGTACGCCGGAAGGAGCGATCGTGGAAAATGCCATCGCATTCGGCTCCGGGCCGGATGGAGTGGCCGGGCACGGCGGGGGAGCCCCGCGGATCCCGGTCGGAATCCTCGGCGTCGGAGTCAGCATCCCGGATCGGGTGGTGACCAACGACGAACTCGTCCGCGGACTCGACACCTCCGACGAATGGATCCGCAGTCACACCGGCATCCGTGAGCGGCGCTTCGCCGCCGCCGGCCGGACGACGTCCGATCTGTGTGCCGACGCCGCGCGGGCCGCCCTGCGGCGAGCCGGTGTCGACCCCGGGTCACTCGACGCGATCGTGATCTCGACGATCACTCCGGATCAGCCGCTGCCCTCGACGGCGCTCGCGGTGAAGGAACGCCTCGGCGCGCGGCACGCGATCCCGGTGGACCTCACGCAGTACGCCTGCGCGGGCGGGATCTACGGCATCATGCTGGGCTGTCAGCTGCTGCAGAGCGACGACGTGCGGCACGTCCTGGTGATCGGCGCCGAACTGCTGTCCCGGCTCACCGACCCCGGCGACCGCGGGACCCGTGTCTTCTTCGGGGACGCCGCCGGCGCGGTGGTGCTCGGCAGGACGGAGCCCGGATACGGGATACTGGCCTGGGATCTCGGGTCCGAACTGTCCTATGCGGTCGAGGTGCCCGCCGGGGGCGCGAGCCTGCCGCCGACCGAGGAGACCGCGCGGCGCGGCGACCACCACCTCAAGATGGACGGCCGGTCGGTGTGGAAGGTCGCGACGGCGGTGGTGCCCGGCAGCATCCGCAAGGTGGTGGAGCGCGCGGGCGCGAAGATCCGCGATATCCGCCATTTCTATCTCCACCAGGCGAACCTCAACATCATCAACGAGGTGCTGGAGCAACTCGGTGCCTCGTCCGCCGTCGCGCCGATCACCATCGACCGGCTCGGCAACACCGGTGGGGCCTCGGTCTTCACCGCCATGGCCGAGGGGATGAACACCGCGGCCCCGCGCCGTGGTGATCTCATGGTCGTCTCCGGCATCGGTGCGGGCTTCCTGTGGGGCTCGCTGTGCCTGCGGCAGCAGTGAGCGCGGCGTGCGCGCGGTAGTGGCGCTGCGGGCCGAGCCGGACGATCCGCTGCGGGCGATCGAAGTCCGGGACCGGCCCCGGCCGCCTGCCGCGGAAGGCTGGGAACTGGTGCGCATCAAGGCGGCCTCGCTCAATCACCACGACCTCTGGACCGCGCGGGGTGTCGGCGGCCCCGCGCAGCGGTTTCCCGTGGTGCTCGGCAGCGACGGCGCGGGCGTCACCGAGGACGGCACCGAGGTGATGGTGCACGGGATGGTCGGGGATCCCGACGCGGGAGGCGGGGACGAGACGCTCGATCCCGCCAGGACGATCCTCGGCGAGGACCACGACGGCACACTGGCCGAATGGGCGCTGGTGCCCCGGCGGAACCTGGTGCCGATGCCGCCCGCGCTGACCTTCGAGGAGGCCGCCTGCCTGCCGGGCGCGTGGCTCACCGCGTACCGGATGTTGTTCGAGAAGGCCGGGCTGGAACCGGGGTCCACGGTACTGGTCCAGGGAGCGGGCGGCGGGGTGTCGACGGCGCTGACCGTGCTCGGCTCGGCGATGGGCCACCGGGTGTGGGTCACCAGCCGCAGCGAGGAAAGACGGGCGCGTGCGGTGAAACTGGGGGCTTCGGCGGCCTTCGCGCCGGGGGAGCGGCTGCCTTCGCGCGTCGATGCGGCGCTGGAGACGGTGGGCGCGTCCACCTGGGAGCATTCGGTGCGCTCGGTCCGGCCGGGCGGCCGGATCGTGGTCGCCGGGGCAACCACCGGGCGCTATCCGCGGTTCGATCTGAACCAGATCTTCTTCCGGCAGCTGAGCGTCGTCGGCGTCACCTGCGGGACCTACCGCCAGCTGGGGCGGCTCGCGCGGTTCTGCGTGGAGACCGGCGTCCGGCCGGTGATCGACCGGACGCTGCCCCTGGAACGAGTGCACGACGGTTTCGCCGCGCTGGCAGGCGGAGCCGTGTTCGGCAAAGTGGTGATCACCTGCCGGTGATGCTCCCGAGCCGGGCCCGCGTGCGTGACGGCGCGGGCCCGGCTCGGAGACGGCGGAATCAGCCCTGCGGCGGCGGGTTGGTCACGTTGGTGAAGACGTTTCCACTGTAGACGCCGTATTTGTCGTCGATGGTGGAACCCATGGCCTGGCCGGTGAACTTGTTGCCGGTGAACTTCGCGGACGTCGTCGAGCTGTTCTTGATCAGCGCGGGTGACGTCGTGCTTTCGATGACATTGTTGGTGAACTCCATACCCGCCTGCGGGTCGCAGGCCAGTGTGATGACGCCACTGCCGACGTCGAGGTCGTTCTTGCTCGAGTTGTACTTGATCGACGAATTGATCGTCCGCATACCGGGAATGGCGCAGGCGAGCAGCAGGCCGCCCTTGTTGTCGTGCGAGCTGTTGTACTGGTAGACGATCCCGTTGTTCGCCCCGTCGACGTCCATCGCCTTGGTCGGTATGTCACCGCCACCGTTCGCGATCTCGTTGTACTGGATGAGGGTGTTGTCCGAATCCCACGCCCAGACACCGGAGTGATAGGCGGTCGCGCGCTTGCTGTACCCGTTGACGGAGTTCTGCTGGATCACCGCGCCCGAGCCGTTCTGCACGACGATCCCGTCGCCACCCAGGTCGGTAAGGGAGTTGCGGTTGATCTGCACGTTCGTGTGCGGCACCCAGGTGCTGCCCGGCCCGTCGGGATAGAGGTCGCGGCGTGCCCAGTGCGACGCGGTGCCGATGCCGATGCCGTCGACGTGGCTGACCACGTTCCCGGTGACCTGGATGTCGTCGAACCCGGTGGGCCGCGCCGTTCCCTTGGCGTTGAACAGGATCCCGCCGCTGAGCTCGTCGAACCCGGTGCAGTCGCAGCCGTTGATGTCGTGTACCACGACGCCGCTCACCACGAAGTGGGCGGCGGTGCCGAAGTCGGTGGCTTCGACGTAGATGCCGGCGCGCGGGGTGCCCGCCGCGCCGGTGGTGGTGATGTCGAGGCCGCGGAACTCCCAGCCCTGCTGGTTCCGGAGCATGACGGCGGCCCTGGCCCCGGCCGCCACGATCTTGGGCGCGCTGCCGCTGCCGTAGGAGTTCACCACGATCGGCGCGGCCTTGGTCCCGGACCCGCGCGGGGTCAGCACGCCGGCGCAGGTGGTGCCCGCCCGGATGCTGAGTGTGTCCCCCGCGGCGAAGTTCACCGTGTTCACCTTCTGGAGGCTTTTCCAGGGCTGGGCATTCGTGCCGGCGCCGGTGTCGTTTCCGGCCTGGCAGTCGAGGAAGTACCGGTTTCCGGTGGTTTCCGCGACGGCCGGGCTCGCGGTGGCGGTCAGGCCGAAAGCCGTGCCTGCGGCGATCGACAGGAGCAACAATCGAATCGATGTTCTTTTCATGGTAACCTGTTCACAGTCTCGGTGAAGAAATCGCGAAAGGTGAACGAAGTCGCGTTTCGCGGTTCTCCGTTGGTGAGTTAGACAAAAGATCATGTCGCGGGCATGACATACCGAAAATGGTCTGCTCTGCTGCGTCCCCCAACGCTCGATTCTGGACCCTGCTTCGGCTCGCCCGTATTAGTCAATACGGGTGAGTCATTGTGACCGGACTCTAGCACAGTTGGCTCGTCGTGCCAGTGGATCCGGGAAGTTCATCGCCCTCGCTACGGCTTGTGTCCGGCGGATCACCGAAGGCACGGGAGCTCGTGTCCACATCGGCCACGGGAGGGTGAGGAATTGTCGCGATTATCCGCTGCCCGAGCGTGCTCCCAGTGGTTTTTGATTGACAAGGACACGATGGGAAGGCGGAGAAAGGACGTGCTATGCGGTTGACGTTGGACGACATGCGGGAGCTTTTGCGTGCTGCGGGAGGCGTCGACGAGGGGGTGAATCTCGACGACGATATCACTGACACCCCCTTTGCCGACCTCGGTTACGACTCCCTGGCCGTACTGGAGATCATCGGCAGGGTGAGGCGGGAATACGACATCCCGGTTCCGGACGACGCCCTCGAAAGCATGCCGACCCCGGGGCAGGCCGTGGAGTTCCTCAACGAGCAGATCGCGCTGCGCTCCGCGGGAGGGCAGGGTTAGCCACACCACGAGCCGCGCCGGCGGCGATACGGACGAGGGGGGGGCTTCCCGCCGGCCCCGGCCCCCCCCCGCCGCTAGTCGGAGTTTTGGGAGAGCGGAGTGAAAGATCGGTGCCCCACGGAAAAGCAACGCGGCGG
>NZ_JBHYIQ010000014.1:8798-45060 GCF_042739895.1 Amycolatopsis sp. NPDC059021 | reverse complement strand
CACTATAGCTCTGGGTCGGGCGTGGGTTGTGTGTTCTCCACACCCCCACCCCCCCCCTCCCGTGTCCCCCTTGCCCTGTGGTGTCGCCCGCCCCCCCCCCCCCCCCCCCTCGCCGGGTCTTTCCGTTGCTTCGGGTGCCGTTACTTCAGGTGCGGAGCCGAAGGAATCAGCTCGTCGTAGGAACGGGGGACCCAGGAGGGGATCCCGCCTTCCGCGTTGATTCCCTTCTCGATGACGGCCATGTTGTGGTAGACGTGCAGGCCGACGGTGTTCTCGTCGGGATAGCCCGCCGGTTTTCCGTCGCTGTGCTCCTCGTAGTGCAGCCGGTCGACGAGGCCTTTGACGAGGCCGAGCGAAGTCGCGCCCGAGGACGCCGGGTCGGCGTTTCCGCCGAATCCCGGGCAGTAGGCGGTCCAGAGATCTTCGATCACGTAGTAGCCGCCCGGCCGGACGTGGGGGAACAGCACGTCGAACGAGGTGAGGACGTGGTCGCTGATATGACTCCCGTCGTCGATCACCACGTCGAACGGGCCGTACCGCTCGGCGATCTCAAGGAGACCTTCGCGGTCGCTCTGGTCGCCGATGATCGTCCGCAGCCGCGGCGCGTCCAGTCCTTCCTTGGGATAGACGTCGAGGCCGAAGACGTGTCCACGGGTGAAGTACCGCTTCCACATGCGCAGCGACCCACCTCCGGTGCCCGGGTGGTTGTAGCCGCCGATGCCGATTTCCAGTACCCGGACCACGTCGTCCTTGAGGTGGCGGAAATGCCGGTCGTAATGCGGGGTGAACCAGTGCCAGGCACCGAACTTGTCGGAGCCGTACCGCACGGCGAGCCGGTCCAGATCGGCGGGCCTGCTCGACACCGCGTGGACGATCGTGCTGAGCGCGGCCGCCACCGACGGCCAGCTCGACCAGGGACCGTCGTGCGTGACCTCGGTGCGGTGCGTGCCCGCGTGCCGTTCACGGGGCCTGCCGTAGAGCAGCCGCAGCAGTTCGGGCAACCGGAACTCGAGCCGCGCGCTCGCCGTGCCGGCGTCGTCGCCGCGCGCGATACGGACGGGTTGTCCATTTTGTACCGAAAGGACCTCGGTAAAGGTGTGGTCCCGGTGTACGAGGTCGACGCGGACGAAGATCTCGTCGTCCACGTTGGCCGGTTCGCAGCGGAAGACGAGTTCGTCCACGGCCAGCGCGGCCACCGCCGGGAGGCCTACTCGCTCCATGACGCCGAGGAGGTCGCCGTCCTTGCCGCCCGCGGCCACCACCAGGGCCTCGACCTCGTCGATCGACAGTGTGTTTTCCATCTGGTCATGCCCTCCTGGACGGATGATGTTGGCGGGACCTTGGTGCGCGCGGCTGGGGTCCTGGTCGAATCGCGGTGAAAGATCGCCTGCCCGCCGGGGCTTCAGCGCTGTTCCAGGTCCGTTCGAGCGGTGACCGGAAATCTCCGGGTGTTCGGAATGGACGATCGGAAGGCTTCGGCGGTGAAGACGGACGATGAGATCGTGGAGCGGCTGCTCGAAATCGCCGAGACTTCGGCGGGTGACCTCGGTGGCGAGGACCCGGAGCGCGTGGCCGTCGTCGTGTTGCGGGAACTGCTCGGGCGGGCCGCGTTGTTCGAAGCCCCGGCGACGCCGGTGACCGTCCAATTCGATCTGGGCGCGGGGCGGAGACGGCTCGGCTACCGGGTGGCGATGGGGCCGGGTGACGGCCGGGTGTCGGCGGGCTGGGACGCCGCACCCGTGGCGCGGGTGCGGCAGGATCTGGCCGAGCTCGTGCGCGCCACCTACGGCAGCGTGGCCGGGGGTCACCACGCCACCCGGGAGGTCTTCCTGGCCGAGGATCCCGGTCCGTCGACACACGAAGCCGGCGCGGACTGGGTGCTGCGGCGGCGAGCCGCGGTCGTGGCACTGCACGGGCTCACCAAGGCGGCGGGCGCGCTCCGGTTCGATCTCGACGAACTCGCGGTGCGCACCGGTACCGACAAATGGGGCGGGCACTGGTACACGCCGCAGTACGGACGGCATTTCGAGGCGTACCGGGATCGCCGCGTCAAGATTCTCGAGATCGGCGTCGGTGGCTACAACGTACCCACCGCGGGCGGCGAGTCCTTGCGCATGTGGAAGAACTATTTCCGTCGTGGACTCGTGTACGGGATAGATTTCTTCGACAAGACGGCCTTGGCCGAGCCGCGGATCCGGGTGTTCCGCGGCGACCAGTCCGATCCGGTCTTCCTGGCCGGGGTGCTGGACGAGATAGGCACCCCGGACATCGTCATCGACGACGGCAGCCATCTGTGCGACCACGTTCTCGCCGCCTTCCGGGTGCTGTTCCCGCGGCTGGCCACGGGCGGGCTCTACGTGATCGAGGACCTGCAGAGTTCCTACTGGCCCGGCTGGAACGGCGGCCGCACCGGGCTCGACGATCCCGGTACCACCACGGGATTCCTCAAAGGACTGCTCGACGGCCTGCACCACGCCGAGCACGCCGATCCGCCCGGGCGGGTGAAGGCGGACACCGACGATTCCGTCACCGGGATGCACGTGTATCACAACATCGCCTTTCTGGAAAAGGGAATCAACAGCGAACAGGGCGCCCCGTCGTGGATTCGCAAGGACGTGAATCCGATGGACCAGATGAACGCAGTGGGGGAATGACGTGAAAACGGATGCCGTGCGGCTCTACCTGGAGCTGATGAAGAACGTCCTGACGAACACCATCTACGAGGACCCGCCCCTTCAGGTCTTCGGCGATGCGCCGGGGGAGGCCACCTACGACGGGAACGCCCGGCAGGACGGCCGCGACTGGCCGGCGGTCGCGCACACGATGGTCGGCATGCGCAGGCTGGACAACCTCCAGTTCTGCGTCGAAAGCGTCCTCGCCGACGGTGTTCCCGGGGATCTCATCGAAACCGGGGTGTGGCGGGGCGGGGCGAGCATCTTCGCGCGGGCCGTGCTGGCCGCGCACGAGGTGACCGACCGCCTGGTGTGGGTGGCCGACTCGTTCCAGGGCATGCCGTCCCCGACCGAGTCGAGCAGGCCTTCGGACCGGCACGTGAACCTCTCCCTGTCCAACGACGTGCTGGCGGTGTCGCTGGAGGAGGTGCGGTCCAACTTCGCCAAGTACGGCCTGCTGGACGAGCGGGTGCGGTTCCTGCCCGGCTGGTTCGGGGAGACGCTGCCGGCGGCCCCGGTCGAGCGGCTCGCGGTGCTGCGCCTCGACGGCGACATGTACGAGTCCACTATGGACGGTCTGGTGCACCTCTACCCGAAGCTTTCGCCGGGCGGGTACGTCATCGTCGACGACTACCTGCTGCTCGGCTGCCGGGAAGCGGTCGAAGAGTTCCGCGGCGGGAACGGGATCACGGATCCGATCAAGGACATCGACGGTTGCGCCGCCTACTGGCGACGTGGCGCGTAGGCGCCTTTCACTTTCGAAGACAGGGAATTCCATGCGCGTGCTGGTTTTGCCGCCGCCCGCGGCGGCCACCCACCTGATGGCCATGGTGCCGCTTTCCTGGGCACTGCGGGCGATGGGCCACGACGTCCTCGTCGCCGGAACGCCGGATCTCGCGGCGACCGCGGCCTCGGCCGGGCTCGGTTTCGCGGAGGTCGGCTCCAGCGCGGAGTTCGACCGGGCGTTCGACGAGATCCCGACCGAAGACATGTTCCCGGCACCGGAATGGATGCTGCCGGAGTTCGCGGACCAGAAACGTCTCCAGATCCACAACCAGGCCGACATGCAGGCGGCGTACACGCGCGGCTTTCTCGGCGACTACCGGGAGCTGGCCGACCGGTGGCGGCCGGATCTGCTGCTGGCGGATCTGACCCTGCTGCTGGCGAGGGTGCTCGGCGGTGTCACCGGGATCCCGGTCGTCGCGCACCGGTGGGGCGTCGATCCGACCGGTGCCGTCTTCGAGGATCGTGCCAGGGAGCAGCTCGCCCCGCTGTGCGGGTCCCGCGGCCTGCCCGGCTTTCCCGTTCCGTCGCTGCTGGTCGATCCGTGCCCGCCCAGCCTGCAATGGGAGGGTGCGCCGCCGGGCCAGCCGATGCGTTACCTGCCCTCGAACGGCGTCGGCGTGTATCCACTTTGGACTCGTGAGCTCCGTGCCGGACGGCGGGTCTGCGTGTGTCCCGGCAGAACGGTGCTGCGCGTGGTGGGACCCCGCGCCATGCGTGCCGTGGCCGCCGCGCTCGAGGATCTCGTGGACGTCGAGGTCGTCTTCGCGCTCACCGCGGAGGACCGGGCCAGGGTGGGGAGCCTGCCGCCACGGTTCCGGGTCGTCGAATCGCTGCCGCTGGCCATGTTCCTGGACACCTGCGACGCCTTCGTGTCGCTCGGGGGTGGCGGGTCGGCGCTGACGGCCGCGGCGCTGGGCGTCCCCCAGCTCGTGCTGCCGCAGTGGTTCGACCACTTCGACCTCGGCCGCAGGCTCGGTGAAGCGGGGGCCGGGATCAGTATCGACAGCAAACAGGGCCAGGCCGACATACCCGGCATCACCAAGGCCGTCTCCGCGTTGCTGGAGGACCGCTCGTTCGCCGGCGCGGCCGCGGTGCTGAAGGCCGAGAACGCGGCTTCGCCGACTCCCGCGCAGGTCGCCGAGCTGGTGACCGACGTCGTGTCGGGCTGATGTTCCGGGCCGCCGCCGTCCGCGGTGGTGTTCGTCGTGTTCGCGACTAGGGGGCGTGGGTGTCAGGCGAAATGAACCCGATCGAGCTGCCGGCGGGGCGGACGTGCCCGTTCGACCCGCCCGCGGACTACGCGCGGCTTCGGCGCGAGCATCCGGTCGCCCGCATACGCTTGCCGGACGGTGGACCGGGCTGGCTCGTGACCCGGTTCGCCCAGGCCCGCGAAATCCTGGCGGACGCCCGGTTCGGTTCCTCGTTGATCCAGGTCTCCCCACGGGGCCGGGAGGCCTTCACCGGGGAGGAACTCGAGCCACCGCCGGGTAACTTCGCGGCGCTCGACCCGCCCGAGCACACCCGTTACCGCAGGCTCGTCGCCGGTGAGTTCACCGTCCGGCGGATGAACCGGCTGGCTTCACGGATCGAGCTCCTCGTCGAGGAACACCTGGAAGCCTTGCGAAGCAGGGGAAACACGGCGGATCTCGTCGGCGATTTCGCGCTGCCGCTCTCCGCGCGGGTGATCTTCGAGCTCTTGGGGGTTCCCGCCGCGCGCCAGGACGCGTTCAAGAAGGTGGCTTTCGAAGCGTTGTCGATCGCTTCCGATGTCGCTTCCCAGCGCGACGCCTTCGCGCGGCTGCACGAAGACATGCGGGAGCTGGTGCGTGCCGAGCAGGCCGGGACGGCCGACGGCGTCCTCGGTGGCCTCGGGCGGGCCGATCCGCCGCTGACGGTCGAGGAGATCGCCAATATCGGGGTTCTCCTGCTGGTCACCGGTCAGGAAACGACGTCGGCGATGGTCGCGCTGAGCGTTTTCGCCCTGCTGCGGCATCCCGGGCAGCTCGAGGCGCTGCGAGCCGAACCCGGGCTGATCGGCGACGCCGTCGAGGAACTGCTGCGGTACCTGTCGATCGTCCAGTTCGGGTTGACCCGGATCGCGCTGGAGGACGTCGATTTCGCCGGGCACCTGGTGCGGGCGGGGGAGCGGGTGATCGTTTCCGTCGCCTCGGGGAATCGTGACGCCGCGGTGTTCGCCGACGCCGACCGGCTCGACGTCCGGCGCGCCCGGTCCCCGCACCTGGCGTTCGGGTTCGGCGTGCACCAGTGCCTCGGTGCCCAGCTCGCCCGCACGGTGCTCCGGCTGACGCTGACCGCGCTGCTGCGGCGGCTGCCCGGACTGCGGCTCGCCGGTTCCGAGCAGGACGTTTCGCTGCGCTCGGACGCCATCATCTACGGCGTCGACACGCTCCCGGTCGCGTGGGAGTGACGAGTCTTCTCCCAGGGAACCACCAGCGCCGAGGGAAGCCGGCGGGAACCACGGCGCGTCGCGCGCCGGCGGTGAACACGTCTCCCTTGCACTAGTGTCTCGGCATCTAGTATGGTGGCTACTACGAGAGCCCGCCGGATGCGGCGGGACCGGAGTTGGTCTCCGTGGCCGGTGCCGCCGGAGCGCGACAGGCGCACGGGTGGCCGGCGCTCGGCACAAAAATCACGGACTGGGAGAACCATGCGTTTTTCAGGGGAGAAGTCGGGGCAGCACGTGATCATCATCGGTGCGGGCACCGGTGGGCTGTGCTTGGCGCACGGCCTCCGGCGAGCCGGCATCAGTGTCGCGGTCTACGAACGGGACCGCACGCGCCGGGACGGCTTGCAGGGCTATCGGGTCGGGATCGACCCGGATGGCAGCCGCGCGCTCTACGACGCGTTGCCCAAGGAGTTGTTCGACGTGTTCGTGGCCACCTGCGCCCGGACGCCGAAGTTCTTCAACATGTTGACGGAAAAGCGTAAAGAGCTGCTTTCGATGGGCGGCTGGGACGACAACGTCGACGACGATCCGCGCAACAGCGAGAAGTCCGTCAGCAGGATGACGCTGCGGCAGGTGCTGTTGACCGGAATGGAGGACGTCGTCCATTTCGACAAGGTCTTCTCGCGTTTCGAGCAGCACGACGACGGCACGGTGACCGCCTTCTTCGAGGACGGGACCTCCGCGGTGGGCACGCTGCTGGTGGGCGCGGATGGGTCGAACTCGCGGGTGCGCAAGCAGTACTTGCCGCACGCGAAGACCAAGGACACCGGGATCATCAGCGTGACCGGCAAGGTGCCGCTCACGCCGGAAACCGAGAAGCTGCTCACGCCGAAGATCGCACACGGCGTCACCATGGTCAACGCTCCTGGTGGCTACGCCTCGATCATCCACGTGATGGTGTTTCCCTGGGATGCCAAGGGAGCGCCGAAGTCCGGTATCGGCTCCAGCGACGCGGAGATGATCGCGAGCTGGCCCGGCCTCGCCTTCGACAACACCCGGGACTACATCAGCTGGGGATTCGGCGGGGCGGCCCGCAACCTTCCGGACAACGTGACCGAAATGACCAGCAGGCAGCTCTACGACCTCGTCGGCGAGTACACGAAGAAATGGCACCCTGACTTCCGTAAGCTCTTTTCCCTGTCGGACCCCGACAGCTGCTTCACCATCAGGATCCGCACTTCGGAGCCCATTCCGAAGTGGAAGGCGAGCAATGTCACGCTGATCGGCGACGCCATTCACACGATGACCCCCGGCCGGGGTGTCGGCGCGAACACCGCGCTGCGTGATGCCCGGCTGCTCAAGGACAACCTGGTGGCGGCAAGGGACGGGAAGACGTCGGTCATCAAGGCCGTCGACGACTACGAGACCAAGATGATCGACTACGGATTCGACGCGGTCAAGGAATCGCTCAAGCAGATGAGCGGTGACGACCCGGTGCACAAGCCGGTCATCGGGCGCATGATGCTGGCCGGGATGCGTACCGGGATGCGCGTCATCAACAACGTTCCGCCGATCAAGAAGAAGATGGAACGCAGCCAGGCCGAATACCGCGGCAAGGACCGTGAGGAATGAGCACGCAGTCGTCGGGGAAATGACGGAGAAGGCGAAACGGGAGTTCTGATGGATCTGGGGCTGGCAGGAAAGAGAGTTCTGGTCACGGGTGCCACGAGCGGCATCGGCCTGGCGACGGCGCGGCAGTTCGCGGAGGAGGGCGCGCGGGTGGCGATCACCTACGCGTCGTCGGAGGCCAGGGCCAAGGAGATCGTGACCGAGCTGGGCGGTGAGGGCAAGGCCTTCGCGGCGCGGTACGACCTGCGCGACTTCGACTCCGCCGAGGCGGTCGTGCGCGATGTCGAACGGGAATTCGGCGGCGTCGACGTGCTCGTCGCGAACGCGCACTGGTTCACCTGGGGCGAGGCGAGCGAAACACCGCAGTTCGAGGACATGCCTCCCTACGGCGAAACCGGCTGGATCAACAAGATCCGGGCGAACGTCGACGGGCACATGCTGACCGTGCAGCGAGCGGTCAAGGGCATGCGCGCCAGGGGATGGGGAAGGATCGTGCTGCTGTCCTCGATCACCGCCGACCACGGGTCGGTCGGCTCGGAGTACTACGGGGCGGCCCGCTCGGCGATGCACGGGTTCGTGCGCGGGCTGATGTGGAGCGGCAGCGGCGTGCTGGCCAACGTCGTGATGCCGGGCGCCACCATGACCGAATCGGTCGTGGAACTGGCCGCGGCGGGCGAAGGCAACCAGGGAGTGCTGCAGGCCGAAATCGACCGCACACCGAGCGGACGGCTGAGCACTCCGGAGGACATCGCCCGGCTCATCGTGTTCCTGTGCTCGGAAGCGAACGGCAACGTCAACGGCGAGGTGGTCCGCACCGCGGGCGGCCGTGGCGGCTCGTGCTCAGAGGTCCCACGAGGCGAGTTGCTTGTCCATGGCGTTCATCCAGAGCATCTGGGCACCGGGTTCCAGCGTGGCATCGACCAGCGCCTTCCCGTGTGCCTGCTCACCGGGGGCGAGATCCTTCAGCGGCAGTTCCGGGTCGGCGCCGGTCGCCGGGGCCATGCCGTCGGTCGCCTTGACCGTCTTGCCCGCCGCGGTCTTCATCCACACGTACAGCGAGTTGGTGCTGAACTTGCCGGTCTTGCCCTCGATCTTCAGGTCGAAGACGACGAAGGTGCCGCTGCGGGGTTTGATGCCGGGAGTGGTGCCCTCCTTGATCGTGGCGACGGAGACGAGGGTGACGAGCGCGCTGTCCTCGTCGTCGGTGACCGTGATGGTCTTGCCGATCTTCTTCTCGGACTGGGCGGCCGGTTTCGTGTCCCCGGACGATTCGCCGGTGGCCGGCGTGTTCCCGCCGACGGTGACGGGGGTGGGGGCGGAGGTGGCGCACGCGCCGGAGAAGAGCAGGACGGCGAGCAAACCGGGGATGAGGACGCGACGCATGGTGGGGACCGGAGACCTTTCGCACGGTGGGAAAATTCCCGTTCACGGGAGAGGTGCGTCATCCTGTCGCGTGACACCACACGGAGCCTGCACAGAACGCACACCGCACCCGGAGAGGCGTGCGGTGTGCGTCAGCTGACAGCCGGGCGAATCCCGGTTACGCCGCCTGCCACAGGGAAGGCGTCGTCGGCGGTTCCCAGCCGGGCTGGGCGGTGTGCCCCTGCAGGCACACGTAGGTCTGGCCGTTGTAGGTGACGCGGGTGCCCGCGGTGTACGAGGTACCCGCGGCCCACGTGGTGCCGCTCGGCGGAGTGGTCGGGGTGGTCGGCTGGGTCGGGGTCGTCGTCGGCTTGCTGCCCGGCACGCGCAGAACGAAGTCGTACGAGGCTTCGCGGCCGCCGGGGGCGTCGCGCACCGTCATCAGCAGACGTGGGTCGAAGATCGTGTCGGTGTTGTTGCGCGGCTCTCCGGGGAAGTAGAGCTGCGTGGTGAGCACCGGACGTCCCGGTGCCTGCAGCTTGACGTGGATGTGCCGGGTGCGGCCGGGGTAGAGACCGGGCACGATCGTGGTCAGCTTGAACTGGCCCTGGGCGTCGGTGAACTGGTGCCCGCGGAACCGGTACGTGGTGTTGTCGTACGCGCCGTCGTCGTCGGCCTGCCAGAAGTCCAGCAGCACCCGGTTCAGCGGCTGGCAGGCCAGCCCGAACACGTAGCCGGACACGGTCAGGTTGGTGCCGGGGTAGCCGGGTTCCCGTATCGAGGTTCGTTCCGGTGAGTTCGGCTTGAAGTAAGGACCTTCGGTCTGCGGGATGGTGGGCTCGTCGCCGTCGTGGCAGGACGGCGTCGGCTCGAGCGGGCCGCCGGACGTTTTGGCGGTGCGCGCCAGCGCCGGCGCGCCGATGAAGGCGGCGGGGACCGCGACTCCCGCGGCGAGGGCCGCGCGCAGCACCGTCTTGCGGCTGAACTGCCGTTGGGTTTCGTCACCGGAAGCGTCTTGAGGGTTTCCCTCGGCCGAGTTGTGCTCGCCGTCCATGGCAGCTCCTTGTGGGGGCGTGGGAGATTCACCATGAACGTACGTCGATGGTTCGGCGTGGACGATGGACTGGCTCCGTAGGTCGTGGTGATTTCACGGGGTCACGATGAAGGTACGGGGAGCAAGCGCACGTCGCCGTCGCGGCGGAAATCACCAGGGCTCATCCCGGTCTCCCTGCGGAAGAAGCGGCAGAAGTACGCCGGATCCACGAAACCGACGCGGCCCGCCACCTGCCGCACCGTCAGATCCGTTCTGGCCAGGAGTCGTTTCGCCTCACGGGCACGGGTTTCCCGGATCAGCTGCGACGGCGTCCGGCCTGTCGCCGCCTTCACCGCCTCGGTGAGGTAGCCGGGAGTGACCCCGACACGCTCGGCATACGCGCGAACGGACCAGAGCGCGAGATCCGTCCGGCCGGTGAGCCGGACGAACTCCTCCACCACCGCGCCGGCACGGGCGGGGGTCGCGCTGCCGGTGGTCTCGGGCAGCCGGGACGCGCGCACGACGAGAATGTGGAGCAGCGAACGCAGTACCGACTCGGCACCCGGCGCGGCGTGCCGGTATTCGTCGTGGATCTCGGTGAGCAGCCGGGACGTGGCGGCGTTCGTGGCCTCGTCGAGGGTCAGCCACGGCCGTTCGCTCAGCTGCCGCAGCACATCCCGGTCCCCGGGGTGATCCAGCAGGAAGTCGTCGGTGAACAGCACGACGATCCCGGTCAGCCCGCGCGCGTTCTCCCAGTGGTGCACCTGGCCGGGGCCGAGCACGCACAGATGCGGCGGGCGCAGCTCCCACCGCGCGAGGTCGACGACGTGCGTGCCCGTGCCGCCGGTGACGTGGACGATCTCGTGGAACGTGTGGCGGTGCGGGAAGGACGCGCGGGAGTTCGGGCCCATGGTCTCGAACGTGCCGATGGCGAACGGCAGCGCGTTCGGCGTCGGCACCTCGAGCCGGTGCATCGGCAGTTCCCCCTCGTTCGACGCGTGACAGGACGCCCCCGGCAACACCGTGGTACCGCGCATCGTCCGGCTCCTCTCGTCAACGGACCGAAGGTCCAGACCAATCATGGGTGATCTCCCACGATGGCACGACAGGACGCTCAGCTGAAGTGGGTGACGGTTTCTTCCGCCTGTCCCGCGATCCCGAAGAAGTCGCCGGTGGCGAGGCCGGCACCGGCCGCGTGCCACCACCGTGCCTGTTCGTCGTCGGCGATCCCGTCGACGATGACGGTGGCGCCCGCCTGCCGGACCAGCGGAACGAGCGCGGCCGCGGCGGGCGGACCCGCGGCGAGCCGGGTGGTGAGGCAGGGCCGGACGCGCACCGCCGCCAGGGGAAGATCTTCGACGGCGGTCAGGCCCGCGGGCCCGAGGTCGAAGTCGTCGAGCAGCATCCGGACGCCGAGGTCGGCCAGCACGGTGAGGTTGTCGGCGGCTTCGTCGACCGAAAGCACTCCGGCGGGCATGCCGAGCAGCAACTGCTCCGGGCGGAGGCCGACGTCGGTGAGTACCTGGTTGACCCGGGACACCAGATCGCCGTCGCAGGACTGGTGGGCGGTGAGGCCGAGCAGCAACGGGTGCTCGAACCCGGTCCGCTGCCGCCACCACGCGATCTGCCCGCCCGAGGTCCGCAGGAGCCATTCGCCCAGCGCCAGGCTCAGCCCGGTCTGCTCGGCCAGCCGGACGCAATGCTTGTGCGGCAACGGGTCGAGCTCGGGAGGCGCCCAGCGGAGCAAGGCCTCGACACCCGCCGTGCCGCCGTCGTCCAGCCGGGCCACCGGCCGGTACCACACGCTGATCTCGCCGTGCTCCCACGCGCCCGGCATGCTTACGGCGAGCGTCCGCTCGCCCCGCTCGGCGGCGTCGCGTTCCGGGTCGTACAGCTCCCACTGGCCCCGGCGTTCCGCCGCCGCGCGGCGCAGCGTCAGATCGGCGGCGCGCAGCAGTTCGGCAGGCTCGGTGGTGGGCGGCGGGCGGTGCACCACGCCGATGCTCACCGACACGGCGAGCCCGCGACCGTCCACATAGGCCGGTTCGGTGAGCTCGTCCTTGATCGCGGCCACGAGCGCGGCGACGCCGGGAGTGGCCGCCGAGTTCTCGATCAGGACGGCGAACTCGTCGCCGTCGAACCGGGCGATCATGGTCTTTTCGCGGGCCAGCACCGTCTTGAGCCGCTGCGCGATGTGGACGAGCAGGCGTTCGCCGGACTGGCGGCCGAGGCTGTTGCACACCATGTCGAACGCGTCGGGCCGCAGCTGGAACAGCGTGGTGCCGTAGGCGGGATCCGCCCGCCGCAGCGCGTTTTCGAGATTCGAGGTGAAGTACTGCCGGTTGGGCAGGCCGGTCAGCACGTCGTGCAGGGCCTGACGGCTCAGCTCGCTCTGCAGCAGCATGAGTTCGGTGCCGTCCTCGACCACGGTGACGAAGTGACTGGGCTGGTTGTCGGTGCCGCGCAGCAGCGACACGGTCAGCGAGATGCGGGCGACGTCGCCGTCCTTGCGCAGCAGGCGCTGCGACTGCCGGATCCGGTCGCGCTCGCCGTCGCGCAGCGACCGGATCGCCTCGCGCAGGACCTCCACGGAATCCGGGTGCACGAAGTCGAGCAGCGCGGCGCCGGTCAGTTCCGCCTGGGTGTAGCCGAGCATCTCGCCGATCGCGGCGTTGGCGCGGGACAGCCGTCCGTCGAGTTCGACGATCATGACGCCGCTGGCCGACGAGGTGACGACCTCGTCGAAGCGCGCTTCGCTCTCCCGGAGATTCCACTTCGCGTCGCGGACCGCCTTGAGCAGCGTCAGATGCATGGTCTCCTGCTGTTCGAGCACGGTGCGCTGACTGCCGGCGAGGAATCCGCACGCGAGCGTGCCCAGCCCGAGCACGATCCGTTCGGCGAACCGCTCCGTGTCCGCGAACTCCGGCAACGCCAGAAGACCCTTTCCGAGCACGTCCACGGTGCAGCGCAGGCCCGGCTCGCCGAGGTAGCCCAGCGCGACCAGCTGCTCGCCCGCCCGCTCGAACGGTTCGGTGGCGAACGGTTCCGCCCGCAATGCCGCGCACAGCCTGTCGAGCCGTCCGCCCAGTTCCCGGCCGAGGTCTTCCGCGCTCAACGGAACGACGACGACACCGCTGAGCAGATAGGCCCATTTTCTCGCCAGCAGCGCGCGGTCACGACGGTCGTCCGGCGGCGGGGCCGGGCGGTCGTGGTGGCTTGGATCCGGCATCATGGTTCACCCTGTTGTGGTTTCCGGCCGAGCGGAAGTTTAGCTACTCGAAGTGCGTCCGCACAGGTTCCCCGGGGTGACCGCAGGCCACGTTCGGGGAAACCCGGCGGGTAACCGGTGACTGTCCGCACCGGTTCACGGTTTGACGCCGACACCGGCGTAGAGCAGCGTGTTCATCGCCGCCTGTCCGGAAATGTCGGCGGGACCACTCGGCCGCCATTCACCACAGCCGACCAGCCCCGGCTCGACGAGGTCGAATCCGTCGAAAAGCTCGACGATCCTGGCGTGCGTGCGCGCGTTGACCTGGTCCGGGCTCTTGCTCCGCTTGATGACGTCGGCGACCTCGGTGAGCCCGGTTTCCTGATTGTCGTGGCTGACGTGAGTGATCGCGAGGTGGCTGCCGCTCGCCAGCGCGTCGTGGTATTGCCGCATCAGGCCGAGCGGATCCGCCTCGTCCGGGATCCAGTGCAGCATCAGCAGCATGAGCAGCCCGACCGGTTCGTCGAGATTCAGCAGCTCCCGGACCTGCGGACTGGCGAAGATCGCCTCCGGCTCGCGCATGTCGGCCCGGACCACGGCGGCATGGTCGACGTCGGCGAGGATCAGCTCGCTGTGCGCCACGGCCACCGCGTCGCGGTCGACGTACACCACCCGGCATTCCGGGTCCGCCGCCCTGGCGACCTCGTGCACATTGGCCACGGTCGGGATTCCCGAGCCGATGTCGAGGAACTGACGGATGCCCCGATCCACCATGAACCGCACGACACGGCCGAGGAACGCGCGGTTGATCCTCGCCGCCTCACGCGCGCCGGGCATGACACGTTCGATCTGTTCTCCCATCGCGCGGTCCACCGCGAAGTTGTGCCCGCCGCCCAGGATGTAGTCGTACAGGCGCGCGACGCTCGGCACGGTGATGTCCACGCCTTGCGGTACCCAGTCCTGTTGTGTCACGAAGAAACACCTCGGCATCGTTGTGGATGTACGAGCTTAGCGATATGCGCGCGAGCTGTTCCATTGCGCCATCAGTGTGACTGCGTGTCACCCACTCAGGTGACAGATATCAGTGCTGCCGCGCGGGGCCCCGGCGAGGCCGTCGCCGGAACCATGGAGTCCACAGTGGACACCGAACCGACGTCGGTGCGGGACTGTGGGAACCCCCGGACCCGCGTACCGCCCGTTGTGCGTTCCGGCGGCAGCCGCTAACGTCCACTCAGCCCTCCGTCCGCCGCGGTCCGTGCCCGGCCAGCGGTGTTCGGGCAGCGAGACGGTGACGCCCGACAGGGGACGGACTTCAGATGTGCCTGCCGGAGCTCGGATTCGACGCGGCGCCGAGGCTGGTCTTCCGCCGCGACGCCCATCACGTGGTGACCGGGCACGGCGTCTACGTGCTCGTCCGCGGCGGGGGCATCCGGCTCGACGGCGCGGAGGCGGGGCAGTGGCTCGCCTGGCTCGTGCCGCTGCTCGACGGCAGCCGCACGCTCGCCGACCTGGCCGCGCCGCTGACGCCGCCACGTCGCGAGTACCTCGCCGAACTGGTGCGGACGCTGGTCGCCGCGGGTGCGGTCCAGGAGATCAGGCGCGAACCGGTGTGCGAGCGGATCATCTCGTTCCTCGGCTACTACCTGAGCACGCCGGCGCGGGTGCCCGCGCGGTACCAGGACGGGCCGTTGACCGTCGCGGGTGGCGGCCCGTTGTGCGCGGCGATCGTCCACGCGGCGCGACGGTCCGGCCTGCGCGCGGTCCGCCCGGTCGGCACCGCGGACGAGGCGGCGCTGGCGGAGGCGTTGCGCGGCAGTGAATTCGCCCTCCACATTCCCGGGCAACCGCGGCTCGCCGAGACCGTGCGGCTGGAACGGCTGTGTGCCGAGGCAGGCGTGCCACTGGTCCAGCTCGCGGTGCACCGGGACGAGGCGTGGCTGACGGCTCCCGGCCCGCCGCCGGTTTCCCTGGCGGGCGCCTGGCGCCGCCACACCGCGATCACCGGCGGGATGCCGGACGGGCCGTCGGGCGAACCGGACGCCGCGACCATGGCCGTCCTGACGAGCCGGGCGATGCTGACCGTGCTCCGCCACCGCACCAGAGGCGGCCCTGCGCCGGGCGGTGAACTTCTCCGGATCCGGCTGGACACCCTCGACGAGACCCGGCACGCCGTGCTCGCGCACCCGTTCACCCGGCCGGCCGTCGCGGAGAGCGCTGACGAGTTCCTGGCGCGTGTCACGCGGTTGGCGTCGGCCGAGCCGTTGCCGGAGGAGGAGTTCACCGGCCGGATCGCGCGCCTCGTGGATCCTCGCTTCGGGGTGCTGGACGAACTCGGGTCACGTCCCGCCGCCTTGACGGGGCTGGCCCGCCACGGGATCTCGACGGTCGATCCGCGACGGCTGCTGGATCACACCGGCGCTCCGCTGCTGCCCGCCGACGCCGATCCGGACACCGCGCTGCGGGAACTGCGTGCCGACGAGGCTCACGTATGGGGCTATGCCTTGAAAAGCGGCGAGGCCGTACTGGTCCGCGCGGACCGGGTATTCTCCGCGTTCTCTTCCAGCGTACCGGAAGCTGTCGGGGCGGTCGCCGGGCGCGAGTGGACGTCGGCCGTGGCCGAAGGATTGCTTGCTCACTGCGGCCCCACGGCGAGCGTGTCCGACGTGCCGTTCCTCGTCGACGCGCTGGCCGCGCGCGGATACCGGCCAACCGTCGTCCCGCTCGATCACGATCCGGCCGTGCACCGGCTGTTCCCCGCCGTGGTCCGCGTCCTGCTGGACCGGCGACACGATGGCTAGCGGTGCCAGCGGATCGGGAGGCTCTTCAAGCCGTTCTGGAAGTTGGATCGCAGCCGCACCGGCTCGCCCGCCAATTCGACCTCGCCCAGCACGTCCAGCACCGCCTCGAACATCGCCCGCATCTGCACCCGCGCCAGCTGAGCACCGAGGCAGAAATGCGGCCCGTGCCCGAAGGTGAGGTGATCGTTCGGGGCGCGCGCGATGTCGAAGCGATCGGGGTCGGCGAACACCGTCTCGTCCCGGTTAGCCGAGGAGAACCAGACCACGACCTTGTCCCCGGCCCGAATGTCCACATCGGACAGCCGGACGTCCTGCGTAGCGGTACGGCGAAAGTGCATAACCGGCGTCCACCAGCGGAGCATTTCCTCCACAGCACCGGGCAGCAGCGACCGGTCGGCCAGTAAAGCGCGGTACTGCGAGTGGTTCGACAGCAGCGCGAGCATTCCACCGGGCAGACCATTGCGCAGTGTTTCGTTGCCTGCCACGGAAAACAGCCAGAAGAGATTCTCGAACTCGGCGATCGAAACCCGGCCACCCTCGTCGTCGACGTGCCGCATGAGATTGCTCATCACGTCGTCGCCGGGATTTTCGCGTTTGTACTCGCCGAGCGCGGTCGCGTAGGCGTAGAGATCCGGCATGCCCTCACGAGTGCGTGGGTCCGGCATCGCGCCGTCCGGGCCGGGTATGGGCCGGACAGCCAGCGCCGCTCGCGCGAGATCGGTGACCTCGTCCGCGCGCACGGTCGAGCTGACCGCGTATTCGGCGTCCTGGTAGCCGATCACGCGGTTGCTCCAGTCGTACATCAGCCGCCGGTCCTGCTCGGGCACGCCGAACACCTCGGCGAGCGTGAGCAGCGGCAGATCCGCGGCGATCTTGGCGAAGTCGCACTCGCCGGTGTCGGCGACCGCGCCGACGAGGTCGCGCGCCCACCCGTGGATCCGGTCGGTCAGCTTGGCGACGGCACGCGGCGTGAACGCCTTCGTCAGCAGCCCGCGCAGCCGCGCGTGCTCCGGCGGATCCATGTTGAGCATCATCCGGCGGACGTACGTCAGGTCCTCCGGCGTCGCGGGGTCACGGATCTGCGTGCCGCCGAGCTGCGAGGAGAACACCGCCGGATCGCGCAGCACCCGCCGCACGTCCGCGTGCCGCAGCACCGCCCAGAACCCGTCCAGCCAGACGACCGGCGATTCGCGGCGCAGCCGGGCGAGCAGGTCGTGGGGGACACCCGTGACATAGGTGTCCGGATCGGTGATCGCCTCGATGCGCACGGCCCCGACCCTAGCCGGTCACCACCCGCAGACAGGGTCGCGAATGGCGCATTGGGGGCGTTCAGCGCCGTCAATGTCCCCTTCGCGACCCTTGCCGGTTCAGCGGGAGGCTACTCACCGTGCGAGCGCCACGGCTTGGGCGACGCGGCTGGCCTGTGACCCCGGTCTGCGGAAAGATCCCTGCCGTGGACACGACGACGCGGCCGGAAGTACTGCTGTTGCACGGGCTCGGCGCGACCGGCGCCGTCTGGGACGGCCTCGGCGCACTGCTCGACCGGCCGTGGTCCGCGCCCGACCTGCCGGGACACGGTGGCGCGCCGCGGCTGCCGCGGTACTCGTTCGGCGGTATGGCGGCGGCGGTGGCCGATCGGCTGCCGGGCACCGGCCCGCTGGTCGTCGTCGGTCATTCGCTGGGCGGGGTGGTCGCGCTCGCGCTGGCCACCGGCTGGTTCGGCGTCGAGGTCGCCGGGGTGGTCGCGGTCGGCGTGAAGGTCGAATGGAGCGACGACGACTTGGCGAAGGCCGCGGCGATGGCCGCGCGGCCGCCCAGGGTTTTCGAGACCCGCGAGGACGCCGAGCGTGGCTACCTGAAGGTGTCCGGCTTGCTGGGCCTGACCGCCGCGGACCCGGCGGGGCTCGTCGAGTCGGCGGACGGCTGGCGCCTCGCGCTGGACCCGGCCGCGTTCGCCGTCGGCAGGCCGGACATGCGCGGCCTGCTCGGCGCCGCGCGCTGCCCGGTGCTCCTGGCCGCCGGCGAGCACGATCCGATGAGCGGGATCGGCCAGCTGCGTGCGCTGGCAGCGAATTCCGTCGTGTTGCCCGGTCTCGGGCACAACGCGCACGTCGAGGATCCGGCGGCGCTGCTTCCACTGCTCGGCCGTGTCGCCGATGGGCTGTCCGGCGCGGCGACGTAAAGCCTGCCGCGTCCCAAGGTTTTCTTTCCCTCAATAGTCCATAAAGGACTATTTGCAATTGTGACCGTTCTCTCCGGGGCGATCAAGGTCGATTGGTTGCGTCAGGCAAATAATTTGCTTAGCCTTACTAATCGAATCGAACGGAGGTCTGTCTCGGTGCGGCGCAAGACGTATTCGATCGCGGAACTGGGGCCGCGGTACAAGTGGATCGCGCTGTCCAACACGACGTTGGGCATGCTCATCGCCACCATCAACTCGTCCATCGTCCTGATCGCCCTCCCCGACATCTTCAAGGGCATCGGCATCAACCCCCTGGAACCGTCGAACACCAGCTACCTGCTGTGGATGATCATGGGATTCCTTGTGGTCACCGCGGTGCTGGTGGTCAGTTTCGGCAGGCTGGGGGACATGTACGGCCGGGCCCGGATGTACAACATGGGCTTCGCCGTCTTCACTTTCTCGTCGATCATGCTGGCGATCACCTGGTTCGACGGCGACGCGGCCGCGCTGTGGCTGATCGGCTGGCGGATCGTGCAGGGCGTCGGCGGCGCGTTCCTGATGGCGAACTCGTCGGCGATCCTGACCGACGCCTTCCCGACGAACCAGCGCGGCCTGGCGCTGGGCATCAACGGCGTCGCGGCGATCGCGGGCTCGTTCATCGGCCTGGTCGTCGGCGGGGTGCTCGCGCCGATCGACTGGAACCTGATCTTCCTGGTGTCCGTGCCGTTCGGCGTGATCGGCACGGTCTGGGCGTACCTGAAGCTGCACGACACCGGCATCAGCAAGCACGGCCGGATGGACTGGTGGGGCAACATCACCTTCGCCGTCGGCCTGATCGCGGTGCTGGTCGGTATCACCTACGGCATCCAGCCCTACGGCAGCTCGCCGACCGGCTGGGGGAGCCCGTTCGTGCTGAGCTGCCTGATCGGCGGCGTCGCGGTGCTGATCGGGTTCGTGGTCATCGAAACGAAGGTCGAGAACCCGCTGTTCCGGCTCTCGCTGTTCCGCATCCGCTCGTTCAGCCTCGGCAACCTGGCGAACTTCACCGCGTCGCTGGGCCGGGGCGGGCTGCAGTTCGTGCTGATCATCTGGCTGCAGGGGATCTGGCTGCCACAGCACGGCTACACCTTCGAACAGACGCCGCTGTGGGCAGGCATCTACATGCTGCCCATGACGGTCGGGTTCCTGGTGTCGGCCCCGCTGTCCGGCGCGCTGTCCGACCGGATCGGCAGCAGGCTGCTGGCCTTCGGCGGCCTGGCGCTGACCGCGGTCACCTTCGGCCTGCTGATCATCCTGCCGGTGGACTTCGACTACTGGGCCTTCGCGGCGATCCTGCTGCTCAACGGCATCGGCATGGGCATGTTCGCCTCGCCGAACCGCCTCGAGGTGATGAACAGCCTGCCCGCCGACGCGCGGGGCTCCGGCGCCGGGATGATGACGACGTTCCAGAACGCGGCGATGGTGCTGTCCATCGGGTTCTTCTTCAGCCTGATCATCGCCGGCCTGTCGAGCAGCCTGCCGGGCGCGATGAGCCAGGGCCTGACCGCACACGGCGTCCCCGCCGCGTCGGCCGACCAACTGGCCCACCTGCCCGCGGTCGCGGTGCTGTTCGCGGCCTTCCTCGGCTACAACCCGATCCAGCAACTGCTGGGCGATCAGCTGCACAACCTGCCGCCGGAGCAGGCGAGCTTCCTCACCGGCCGCAGCTTCTTCCCGAACCTGATCTCCGAGCCGTTCTCGCAGGGCCTCGCGGTGGCCTTCGGCTTCGCCATCGCCGTCTGTGTCATCGGCGCCGTGGCCTCGCTGTTCACCAAGGGCAAGCCACCCACCGGGGCCGACCGCGAGCCGGTCGGCGAGGAACTGGCCGCGGTGGCCGGGGAAGCGGGCGGCGGACCGAGCGAACTGGTCGCCCCGGTCAGCGACCGACGCTGAGCATGGTGCGGCTGGGCCGTGCTCCTGGAACACTGCGGTTATGAGCAGCCAGGAGCGCGGCCCCGCGCCGTTCGACCGTATCGGTTCCCGCTACGACGAGTCCTGGTCCGATCGTGAGCCCCAGCGCGCCGCCGGTGCCTGGCTGGCTTCCCGGCTGCCACCGGGTGGCCGGGTGCTCGACCTCGGCTGCGGCAGCGGTGACCCGATCGTCCGCGAACTGAGCGAAGCCGGGTTCGAGGCCGTCGGCGTCGACGAATCCGCCGTCATGCTCGACCTGGCGCGGGCCAACGCTCCCCAGGCGACTTTCCACCAACGTGATCTCCGGGTGCTGGACGGCCTCGGCGAATTCGACGCCGTCACCGCGTTCTTCTCGCTGCTCATGCTGCCGAAGGCCACGATCGCCGAGGTACTCGCCGACGTCCGGACCCGCCTGCGCGGGCCACGCCTGCTGGTGCTCGGCATGGTGCGAGGCGACTTCGACGCGCTTCCGCTCGAGTTCCTCGACGTTCCGCTGGCGGTGACCGCTTACCCGGACGACGAACTGTCCGCGGTGGTGACCGCCGCCGGTTACCGGGTACTCGAACTGCGCGAGGCCGACGCGGTGGCAGGCGACCGGCCCGAAACCCACCAATACCTCTACGCCACAGCCGGATAGCTGATCCGCGGCCCATTCAGAATGGTGAATTCTGGGCCGAACGGAGCAATTGTGAAAGAGTAAGTAACAGATCACCCCTGCGCTCGATAGCAAGATCGTGAGGTCCGCGTGAAGGCGGGCCGATAGTCGATCGTGGAGGTGCGGACAGCTTCGGGGAGGGAAGCTGCCAGGCTGTTTTCCGCGGCGGGTCGCCGCGGCTTCACTGTCAATTGCCGAGCGCTTCCGAGCCGGACGTGATGTCCGGCAGTGGAAGCGTGTCCATTTGTGCCGACCCCGTCGTGATTCGCGGCCGGGGAATCTCGTTTTGCTCAATTGTCCCACGAATCACCTGAGGGGATTTCATGCGTCAGCGGCGTTCTCTGCCCAGAGCCGCGGCTCTGTGTTCCGTGCTCACCGTCGCGTTGGGGTCGGCGGTGGCCGTGTCCACGGTGAACGTGGCTGTCGCGGCGGACTCGGTCACCTGCCGGGAAAGCGCTTCGGTCTTCTACACCAGACCCGACACCTACCTGGATCTCGACCACCACAACGAACCGGAGACCGGGGTCGATTCCTGGACCGGGCGCTCGACCATCGGCTACACCTGGAGCGGACGCACACTGGCCGGGCCCGACGGCCGCCTCTACCTCGTCGGGGAGGACGGCAAGGTCACCAGGCAGCGCAGGCTGGCGAACTCATGGGAGAACGACGGCGTCGGCCAGGTCATCGCGACCGGCTGGTACGGCTGGAATCTGCCCCAGATGCGCAACCGCATCACCGTCGACACCGCGGGCGACTTCTACTGGTCGCATGACAACATCCTCGGCTGGCTGCGCTACGACGAGGCCACCAAGACCTGGACCGACCGGCTCATCGACACGGGCTGGACACCGGAAAAGTACGACCTGATAGTCGCGGCCGGTTACGGTGTCTTCTACGCCAGGACACCCGCGGGCGACTTGTACCGCTTCCACTACGACGCGGCGAGCCAGCGCTGGGTGGAGTACGCGAAGCAGGTCGGAAACGGCGGCTGGCAGAACTTCGCCACGATCGCCTCTCCCGGCGGGGACATTCTCTACACACTCGACAAGAACACCGGCCAGTTGAAGTGGTACCGCTACCTCGGCGGTGGAGTGTGGGCGGACAACAGTTCGAGGGTGGTGACCGCCGTCTCCGCCGACTGGCAAGTGGCTATCACCTCCGACGACTGCAAACTGGTCAATCCCGGTCAGCCGCAGCGGCCCGCCGTGCCGTCCCGGACGGCTCCGCCGAGCTTCGTCACCGAGGGAACCGGCGGAAAACTGCAGCACTTCTACATCGATGACTTCGGCAGGCTGATCCACGGCAGGCAGCGTTCGGACGACATCACCGTCGTCGAATTCACCCTGGTGCCGGGTTACCAGCAGTTCTCCGGTATTCCCAGCGCTTTCCGCGCCGACGACGACAGCCTGCTGGTGGCCGCGCTCGGCCAGGACAGCGAAACCCGGACGAGCACCCAGGTCGTGAACACGACCAAGTGGTCTTCGCTGGCCGGCTTCGGGGGCTGGACGCCGGGACCGGCGAGCCTGGTGAAACGGGACAAACTCGGCTACGCCTTCGCGGTCGACGCCGCGGGCAAGCTGTGGGCACGCGCGCAGGACGCGAACACCAAGCAGTTCCTGCCCTGGGCGGCGCTGCCCTCGGCCGGGCTCACCCCGGACATCACCGTGGTCGCCCAGCCCGACGGGATCGACGTCCTCGCCAGGACGACGAGCGGCACCTACACCAAGGCCACCTACCTCGACGGCACGCTCGGTCCGTGGCTCACCGTCCCCGGGACGGGCTGGACGAAGAACACCGCCGCGGTCGCCAACCCGGACAAGAACCTCCAGGTCTTCGCCACCCAGCCGGACGGCGTCGTCGTCACCCAGCGGGAGATGAGCGACGGCTTCACCGGTACGTGGAAGCCGCTGCCCGGCGTGACCGCCACCGGCGCCCCGGCCGCAGCGGTCGACACCGCGGGCATCGTGCACGTGGCGGTCCGGGCGAGCGACGGCTTCGTCTACGTCACCGAGCAGTCGGCCCCGGGCAGCACGGCCTACCGCACCTGGGAACGCCTGAAGGACTCGCGGACCGGTGTGTCGTACCCGTCGGTCACCGACCCCGCGATGACGGCCAGGACCGGTGGCGGTGTCGCCGTCACCTTCCGCGACGCCGACGGCACTTCGTACGCCTACGGAACCGGTACGCCACCGGCGGTCGCGGCACGCTCGGCGGCCGCCGCGGAACGCACGGTCTTCATCGGCGGCCCGCTGCCGAAGCCCCATCTCTGACGATTCTCCGTGGCGCGGTCGTGTGTCCCGGTTCCCCCGGCCGCACGACCGCGCGTGACGCCCCCGGCTCCTTTCGACGGATTCCCTTCCGCTGACTGACTTCCAGGTGGTCCCGATGTTTTCTCGTCAGGCTTTCCCGGCCCGCGTGCGCAGGATGTTCACGCGCCCGGTGCTCGTCGTGGTGCTGCTGGCGCTCGTCGCCGGAGTGATCGGTCCCGCGGCCCGCTACGAGACGCCCGGTTGGGGCGACGACGCGGCACGGCTGGCGGAAGCCATGGCGAAATCGCCCAAGCAGCAAGGGGGAAAGGCGTCGGGACAGCAGGACGATGCGGGAGGCGCGCCGAACGTCGCCGGCCCGAAATCACTGCAGTCGAAGTACGCCCCGATCGCGGCCGGGACGGAAAACGCGCGCGCCAACCGGGTCAAGGTCGAGACGCCGCCGTCGCGGTCGACCGGCTTCGACGAGAAGACCAGCAAGGAACTGCCGGAGCGGCGTACGCCCACCGAGCGGACCTACGCCAACACCGACGGCACCCACACCACCGAGTTCAGCCAGGACCCGATCAACTACCGGACGCCGAACGGTGAGTACAAGCCGATCGACACCACCGTCGTGCCGAAGGAGAACGGCGCTGGATGGCGGAACTCGGGGGACAGCGTCGGTGTGGGATTCGGCGCCACGGCCACTCCGGACGCGCTGGTGGACGTGACGCTCGACGAGCAGCACGGGTTCGGCTTCGGCGTCGCCGACACGGCCAGGTCGGCGGGGGCGACGGCAGGCAGCAGCGTCGTCTATCGCGGGGTCCGCGAAGCCTCCGACGTCCGCTTCGACGTCGTGCCCGGCGGGGTCAAGGAAACCCTGGTCCTCACCACTCCGCAGGCTCCGGCGGTATGGGAGTTCCCGCTGCGGATCAAGGGACTTCGACCGTCGCTTGTGGACGGTCGCGTGGTACTGAGCGATGACGCGGGGAAGGAGCGCGCGCACATCCCGCCGGGGTTCATGACCGACGCCGCCCGGAATCCGGAAACCGGCGAGCCCGCGCTTTCCCGTGGCGTGACCTACCGGCTCGTGGAGCGGGGCGGCCGGACCGTCCTGCGAGTGGAGCTCGACGCGGCCTGGCTGCGCGACCCGGCACGCAAGTACCCGGTCGAGGTGGACCCCAGCGTCGACACGACCGCGTCGAACGGCGGCACGGTGTTCCAGACCGGGGCCAGGCTCGACGGCTCCACCGAGCTGAAGGCAGGGACGACCGGTTCCCTGCGGGCCGCCAGCTATCTGTCGTTCGGCGGGGTCGAGGACCGGCTGCGCAACCACAAGATCCTCGGCGCGCAGCTCACGCTGAAGAACACCTGGTCGTGGTCCTGTCAGCCGCGTCCGCTGACGGTGCACGGCGTCGCCGCGCCGTGGAACACCGCGAGTGCCTATCCGGGGCCCGATTACGGGCCCGCACTGACCGAGGCGTCGTTCGCGCGCGGTTACATCGGCCTGTACCAGCACGCGTCCAGCTGTCCGTCCACAACGGAACTGATCCCGCTCGGTGAGGCGGGCCGTGATCTGGTGCAGCGCTGGGTCACCGGCGAGCGCCCCAACTACGGGCTGACGATCCGCGCTTCGGAGACGGACCCGTACGGCTGGAAGAAGTTCACCGGGCACGCCACCGCGAATCCGCCGCGGTTGTTCGTCACCCACACCGCCTACGACGCCGAGTACCGCGTCGAGCGGGGTGTTCCCGAACCGCCGGTGACGCGTACCCAGGGCGGCAAGGTCCGGATCACCGTGACGAACCGGGGCGCGGAAACCTGGCGCGCCGCGGACTACGCGCTCGGGTACCGGGGCTTCACGGCCGCGGGGGCGCCGGTCGCCTCGCAGGAGGCCGCGAGCCTGCCGCGTGACGTGCCTCGCGGGGATTCGGTCACGCTGGACGCGACGATCGGCGCGATCGAACCGGGGGACTACCTCTTCGACTTCAGCATGCTGCGCCGGGGCGGTCCGTGGTTCACCGACGAGCAGGTCCCGCCGACCCGCCTGGTGATGACGGTCTTCGACATTCCGCCGATCGTGAAGGCGCAGTATCCGCCGAACGGGTACTCCGCGCAGACGCTGACTCCCCAGCTGTGGGTGGACGCCGTCGACGTCGACGCCCCGGTTTCCTCGGCGCTGAAATACCGCTTCGAGGTCTGCGAAAACTACAAGCAGCAGCCGGACGGCACGCTGACCGGAGTGTCCTGTGTGGACTCCGGCTACGTGGACAAGCGGACGTGGACCGTCCCCGTCGGGGCCCTGCGGTGGAGCAAGGACTACCAGTGGCGGGCCTTTGCCTACGACGGCCATTCGGAAAGCGAGAAGCTCACCCCGAGTCACCTGCTCACCGCGGTACCCCAGCCGGAGATCACGTCGCATCTGGCCAACGCTCCCTACAGCGGGGCACAGCGTGACTTCGATCCCCAGACCGGCAATTACTTCTCGAGCGCCATCGACGCGGCGCTCCAGGTGACCGGCCCCGAGTTGTCCATCGCACGGACGTACAACAGCCTGGACCCCCGCCGGGATCTGCTGTTCGGCCCCGGCTGGTCGACGCGGTACGACATGAAGGTCGTTCCCGACGAAGACGGTTCGGGCAACGTCGTGGTGACCTATCCCGACGGACAGCAGGTCCGCTTCGGCCGCAACCACGACGGCTCCTTCGCCGCGCCTCCGGGGCGCCAGGCCAACTTCCGCATCGAGGTCGAGGCGAACGGTGGCGGCTGGGTGCTCACCGACAAGGCCTCGACGTTCTACCGGTTCCGGACCGACGGACGGCTCATCGCGGTGTACGACCAGGCCGGGCACTACATCGAGCTCGACTACGGCTCCCCGGAGCACCTCAAGCGGATCATCAGCCGCACGAGCGACCGAGTCCTGAACTTCAAATGGACCGGCAACCACGTGACGTCCGTGCTGACCGATCCGATCGACGGCAAGCAGCTCACCTGGAACTACAGCTACGACGGGGACCGGCTGACCAAGGTCTGCGATCCCAACGGCGGCTGCACCGGCTACGACTACGTCGCGGGGTCGCACTACCGGAGTTCGGTCGTGGATTCGCGTCCGTCCTCGTACTGGCGGTTCGGCGAGACGAACGGCACGGTCGCGGCGAGCCAGAACGGTCTCAAGCTCGGCAAGGACAACGGGACGTACAAGGACGTCGGGCTCGGGCAGCCCGGCCCGCTCGCGAACGGTGCGGACACCGCCGCGTCGTTCAACGGCACGTCCTCGGTGGTCACCCTGCCGGACGGTCTGGTGCGCAAGAACCGGGATCTCGCCGTCGAAATGTGGTTCAAGACCACGCAGGGCGGCCCGCTGTTCGGCTATCAGAAGGCGCCGATCGGCGACACGCCCACCGGCGCCGTACCGGTGCTCTACGTCGGCACCGACGGCAAGCTCCGCGGACAGTTCTGGAACGGGACGGCGGCGCCGATCACCTCGGCGGAGGCCGTCAACAACGACCAGTGGCATCACGTGGTGCTCTCCGGGTCGCTTGCGACGCAGACGCTGTACCTGGACGGCCAGAAGGTCGGCAGCGCCGACGGTGAGATCGCGCACGACGACGTCGTCTACAACCAGATCGGCGCCGCCTACACCGTGCCGCCGTCGGCCTGGCCGGCGTGGGGCACCGAGCCGCGCCGGTTCTTCTCCGGCCAGATCGACGAGGTGGCCTTCTACGAGTACCCGGTCGGGCCGACCACCGCGCAGGCGCATTTCCAGGCCAGGGCGGGTGCCGACTACCTCTCGAAGATCACACTGCCGAGCGGCCGCGTCGCCGCGCGGATGTCGTACGACACGGTGGCCGACCGGCTGGCCGAAATGACCGACCGCAACGGCGGTCACTGGAAGCTCGGTGTCCCGGTGGTGACCGGTACCGAGGGCAACCTGATCCGGTCGACCCAGGTCTCCGATCCGGGGAACCGCCCCCACTTCTACGACTACGACCCGATGCGCGGCCGGATCCTGCGGTACGTGGCGCCACTGGGGCAAGGCCTCCGGCCGGAGGACCGCCGTGACACCACCGGAGCGCCCGCGCCACCGGAAAAGCCGTGTGATCCGTCGGTGCCGCCCAAACCGGGCGAGCCGTCCTATTGCGGCGGGCCGGTCAACGGCGGCGGCCCCTGGGTGGGTGGCCCGGTCACCGGCCTCGGCGTGCGGACCTACGACTACGACGACAAGGGCTTCCAGACCACCATCGGTGACGAACTCGGAAACGTGCTGGTGCTCACCAACGACGAGCGCGGCAACGTCGTCGCGCGCAAGTCGTGCCGCGTCGCGCCGGGGGACTGCCAGACCAGTTACTACAGCTACTACCTGAACTCAGCGGACGTCACCGACGCCCGCAACGACAAACTGCTGTCGTCACGGGACGCGCGTTCGAGCGGACCGGGCGACACAAGGTATGCCACGACGTACACCTACACCGATCTGGGCGTGCGTGGCCTTCCCCAGACCAAGACGACGCCCGACGGCGCGGTGATCCGGTACAAGTACACGGAAAGCAGCGATGCCGCGGTCGGCGGGGGAAACACACCGGCGGGACTGATCGCGCTCGTCACCGATCCCCGGGGCGGTGAAACGCGGTATTCGTACTTCCGCAACGGCGACCTCGCGCAGGTCGTCGATCCGGCCGGGCTGACCACGACCTACACCTACGACGTTTTCGGCAGGCGGCTGACCGAGACCAAGAAGAGCGACGCGAACCCAGGCGGTTTGACGACGTCGTACACGTATGACGCGTTTTCCCACCAGACCTCGGTCACGAGTCCCGGCGCCGTCAACCCGCTCGACGGCGTCACGCACACCGCGCAGACCGTGTCCGGCTACGACCCCGACGGCAACCTCGTCCGCGCGGAGTCGAAGGACCTGACCGGTGGCGATGCCGCACGGGTCACGACCTACGCGTACGACAACTTCGGCCGCCGCAGCCAAGTGACCGACGCCGAGGGCGGCAACACCTTCTACGGCTACGACACCTTCGGCAACAAGACGTGGATGGTCGATCCCGGCGGGAACAAGTACGAATACGGCTACACGGCGCGGAACGCGCTGGCCGAGGTGCGGCTGCGTGCCTGGCACGGACAGGCCACGGACCCGTCCACCGGCGCCGGGGACAAGGACGGCGAAGGCGATACCTCCGCGCTGCCGACCCTGGTACTCGACTCCTACGGGTACGACCTCGCGGGGCGCCGGATCCGGCACACCGACGCGATGGGCCGGACCACCAAGTACCAGTATTTCGACGACGGCAAACTCTGGCGGACCACGGCCCGTGACGTGCGTGATCCGTTCGAACCGAACGCCGCGAAGCGCGATGTCAGGCTCGAGGAACTCACTTACGACGCCGCGGGCAACGTCGTCAAAAAGGCCACGCCGGGCGGGTTGGTCACCACGTACGAGTACGACGCCGCGGGCCGTGGTGTCGCGCGGACGGCGGATCCGGACGGGCTCGCCAACCGTGTCGAGTGGACATACGGGCCGGGTGGCGACGTCACCGGGACGCGGCACACCGGCACCAGCTCGAACAGCTCCCGTCTGGACGCCGGCCGTGTCGAGACCGTCGAGTACGGCTACGACATCGCGGGCCGTCAGACGAGTTCGTCGGTGGTGAACGGTTCTTCGGGCAAGCTCACCACCAGCTACACCTACGACCAGCGTGGTCTCGTCACCTCGGTGACGGCGCCCCGCGGCAATGCCGGCGGTGCCGACCCCGCGCAGTTCACCACGAACTTCGAATACGACAAGTTCGGGCTGACCAGCTCGGTCATCGCCCCGCCCGCCGCGGCGGAAAGTGGTGGCGGACAAGCGGTCCAGACCCGCGCTCGCGTGACGACCGGGTACAACACCTTCGGCGAGCCGACCGCGAAGCGGGACGCGAACGGAAACGTGAGCGGCGTGGTCTACGACCGCGTCGGCCGGGTCGTCGAGCAGGCCTCGCCTGGCTATCGCAAGCCGGGCGAGAGCGCGGCGGCGAAGGCGATCACCAAGACGCGTTACGACGCGCTGGGCAACGTCCTGTCGGTGACCAACCCGGTGGGCGCGACGACGCGTTACCGCTACGACCAGCTCAGCCGGCTGATGGAGCGCATCGATCCGAAACCCGACGCCGGTGATCAGCCGGGCGGTGTCTGGAGCTACACCTACACGACGGCGGGCGAGCAACTGTCCGAAATGGACCCGACGGGGGCCAGGACGGAGGCGACCTACGACGATCTGGGCCGCCAGGTCACCGCGACGAAGCTCGAGCGGCGTCCGGAACCGGCGGCGTTCACGACCCAGCTCCGCTACGACGACGCGGGCAACCTCGTTTCGGCCCTGTCCCCGACGGGGGAGATGACCAGGCACGAGTACGACGTGCTCGGCCAGCGAATCTCGTCCACGGAGCCAGCGGGAGTGGTGACCAAACAGGGTTACGACCTGTCCGGGAACCAGGTCCGGACCTCCGACGGTCTCGGCCGCACGACCTACTTGAGCTTCGACGGTGCGGGCCGCAACACGGCCGCCTACTCGCTTTCGCCGGATGAGCACATCCTGCGCAAGACGTCGGCGAGCTACGACCCGGACGGCAACAAGGTCTCGGTGACCGACGCGCTCCTGCGGACCACGAAGTTCACCTACGACAACCGCGGGCAACTCGTGCAGCAGCAGGAGCCCGTTTCGGATTCGGCCGCCATCACGACCTCGTTCGGCTACGACGCGGCCGGAAACCGCACCCGCAGCACGGACGGCCGTGGCAACCCCACGATCCAGACCTACAACGCCTTGGGGTTGCCGGAGTCGGTCATCGAACCCGGGACCGCTGCTCACCCGAATCCCGCCGACCGCACCTGGACGACGTCCTACGACCTCAACGGCCAGGCCCTGACTCTCCAGGCTCCAGGTGGCGTCACGCGTCAGCGGACCGTCGATGCGCTGGGACGGTTGACACTGGAGACGGGCAGCGGTTGGGCCGAACCGACGACAGAGCGCAAACGCCGCTTCGACCCGGTGGGACGGCTGCTGGCCGTGAACACGTCCACCGGCGAGGAAACCTTCACCTACAACGACCGCGGCGATCTGCTGACCAGTACTGGGCCGGTCACGGGAACGTCGACCTACAGCTACGACGCGGCCGGGCGGCTGACCCAGCGCGTCGATGGTGCGGGTACGGCGATCTTCTCGTACACCCAGGGCAGACTGGCGACCCAGCAGGACGGGCTGACCGGCGTCAAGCAGACGGTCGGCTACGACGGCGCCGGTGCGACGGCGTCGGTCGACTACGGTTCCGGCCGGACGCGGACGTACTCCTACGACGACCTCGGCCGCCAGACCGGCGACGTGATCAAGGGCTCCGATGGCGCATCGCTGGCGTCGATGACCTACGGCTATGACGCCAACGACCGGCTCACGAGCAAGAAGACGACCGGGTACGCCGGAGCAGGCGACAACGCTTACGGCTATGACTACGCCGGGCGTCTGACGTCGTGGACCGCGGGCGGCAAGACCGTCGAGTACGGCTGGGACGCCTCGGGCAACCGGGTCAAGGCGGGGGACAAGACCGCGACGTTCGACGAGCGGAACCGTCAGCTGACCGACGGTGCGGACACCCTGCGGTGGAGCCCGCGCGGCACCCTGGAATCTCGTGGGGGCGTCGCGTTCGGCTTCGACGCGTTCGACCGCGCTGTCAAACAGGGCGGCGTCTCGTTCTCGTACGACGGCCTGGACCGGACCTCGGGCCGCAACGGCAAGACGTTCTCCTACGACGGCCAGAGCCTGAACCTGACCTCGGACGGCACGTCGAACTTCTCGCGGTCGGCGGGCGGCGACCTGCTTGCTCAGCGTCCGGGCGGCGGCTCGGGCCAGCTGGCCCTCACCGACCGGCACTCCGACGTCGTGGGCGGCCTGGATCCCGCTGCGAGTGCTCTGACAGGCTCGGCGAGCTTCGATCCCTTCGGCGCGAAGACGGGATCTTCGGGGACGACGTCACCGCTGGGCTTCCAGTCAGACTACACCGACCCGGACACCGGCTCGGTCGACATGGGCGCGCGGTGGTATACGCCCGGTACGGGGACGTTCAGTGCCCGGGACGGCATCTCGTTGCCGGTGAGCCCGTCGGTGGCCTCGAACCGCTACACCTACGGAAACGCGTCGCCGACCAACGGAATTGACCCCGACGGCCATCGCACTGTGTGCGCGCGTCAATGGTGGGCCCAAATATTGTGTGAAGCCCTTGAAGAAGCCATGAAAACAAAGCCGAAGCTTCCGAAAGGTCCGGAACTGCCACGGTTTCGGTGGCCTCGCCCGTACGATCCAACGCCCCCACAAACCGGACGGGGTGGCTACAGCACCGATGGGTGGGGCAGCAGTGACCGCAGCTGGAACCCCTCATGGCGTCCCGAAAGGCCGGACGGAGGGCTAGGACCGGTACCAGGACCATGGCCAGGCATGGGCCCCGCGCCAGGCCCTCGTGGTGGCCCCGGCTTCGTGCCTCGTGGTTGGCGTGGTCGTGGAGGGGGCAATGTGTGGCGGCCCGCGCCGCCTCCGCCTCCACCGCCGGGTATCAAGGCTCGGGCGGATGCGAAGCGGAAGGCCGAGACGGTCGCCGATCCGATCCCCGCCGGCGCCCAGCGCCTGTACTACCCGGGACCGATCGTGTCGTCGTCGCCCAGCGTTCCGGCACAGGTTGTCGCCGACACTCAGACGGGCTTGCAGGACCTGTCGAGGATCTACGAGGAGTTCGCGAAGAAGGTCGTGGACCCGGCCAAGCCGGTCATCCAGAACGCCGAACCGCTGGCACCTTCGCCGCTACTCCCGACGCAGGTAACCGCCTGGGACAACTGCGGTGGAGGCGTCGTCCGCGACGACTTCAACGGCGGAACCCGGACCACAGCCTTCGCGTGTTCGACTCTTCCGTCGAAAGAGTCGGAGGCGCCTGAGGTCGTCGGCCCAACTCCGCGTGGGTTCTCGGACGCGAAGGACTTTTCCAATTTCGCAAGCGCGCTCAACGCTGGTCTGGCAGGGGCTGGCTACACCGATGCGCAAGCTGTGTTTCAGGGAAGTTCGGTCACTGGGTTCAGTTATAAGAAGGGTGAACCATTTGATGTCGGGCGTGTGAGCGATTTCGATATTGCGATAGCCAGTGCATCGGCTCTCGAGCGCGCTCGTGGCCTCGGTTTCAAACTTCGGTCGGGTAAGACGAGAACGGGTCCACTGAGTGAGCGGGAGCTGGGTGCGCTTGGCTTGTATGACCTCGCTGAAACATTGAGTAGACGAGCCGGTCGTGAGGTGCACTTCATGGTCTATGGGTCCTTGGAGCTTGCGCTCAATCGCGGCCCGAGCATAATAGTGCCGTGACAGTAAACAGGTTCGATCTGTACGGAACTCGGCGGTTGGATGTCGAGGAGGCGAGAACGCTTGTGTCGGACGTCATTGACGTCGAACTTCGCCTTCACGACAGTTCCTATCAGGGTGAGTATTACGGTGGCAGGGACTCGGGCGGGCGAAAGATCCGGGTCAAGGTGCACGGCAAGGACGATGAAGGATACCTGGATGAAGAGGATTTCCCTGACTACAAGACATTGATATACATTAGCGGTGCGGCAAGTGAAGACTTTCCGGTCCTTGCTGGAATGGACGATATATTTCTGTTGCGAACCGATTTTCACTGATGAAGTACGGGGTTAACGGTTCCCGATTGGTGGCAGATCTCAGAAACCGAACGTGGCTCGTTCGATCTTGACCGGCTTGGCCGGGAGACCGTCGAGCGGGCCGCGTTCGCTCGGGATGATCCCGGCCGCCACGATCCGGTCCAGCACGTCCATGCCTCGCACGACGCGCCCCATCACCGAGTAGTTAGCCGGGATGTGCGCGAACGAGTGGACGATGAAGAACTCGCTGCCGTTCGTCCCCGCGCCCTGGTTGCCCATCGCGATGGTGCCGCGCGGGTAGGTTTCCGTCCCCGAGACCTCGTCCGGGAACTTGTAGCCGGGGCCGCCCTTTTCGACCTCGTAGATGTCGCCGCACTGCAAGACCCCGAGGCGTGACGAGTTCGTCAGGCGCCAGCACTGCGAGTGGTCGTAGAAGCGCTGGAGTACCAGGCTCGCGAGGTTGTGGACCGCGCACGGTGCCGCGCCGGCGCGGTCGAGCCGCACCGTCACCGGGCCGTAGTTGAAGCGGAACGTCACCTCGACGCTGCCGCGCGTCAGGGCGAAGGGCAGCGGACGCAGTACCGGGCGTGCCGCCGGATTCTCGGGCGTCGGGGTGAAGGAACACCGCGTGACAGGGAAGCCCCCGGACGCGGGAGCCGCCGAAGCGACGGCGGGTGCCACCAAGGTGGCCAGTAACGAGACGACGGCAGCGAGACCCCAGCGCAGCTTCATGACCCGCAAAGTTAGCGGGTCACGGACTACTTGCGCCAGGCCGTGCGGCGCTTGCGGATGTCCAGGATCAGCAGCAGCACGATGAACGCGGCGAGCCCGACCAGCCAGACGTTCTCGGTGTTGTTCTCGTGGTTGCCCTTGAGCATCAGCAGCAGGATGACCGCGCTCACCCAGCCGGCGATCCGGGTGGCCCTCGGGAACTGGCCGTGCCAGCCCCACGCCGCCGACGGCTCGTCGCGCGGGTCGACCTCGGGCCGCTTCTCGACCGCCTTGCTCACCACGATCAAACTCCTTGAGACCCGGACCAACACGTACACCCGAATGATCCCACACCGGGCCGGGCGCCACCGACACGACCCGGGCGATAATGGCCCGCGATGACTACTTCGCGAAGTGTGCTCGTGCTCGGCTCGACCGGGTCCATCGGTGTCCAGGCCCTCGACGTCGCGGCCCGCAACCCGGCGTTGTTCCGGGTCGCCGGGATCGCCGCCGGAGGCTCGGATCCCCAGGCGCTCGCGGCGCAGGCGCTCGCGCACGAGGTCGACGCGGTCGCTGTGACCAAACCCACCGTGGTCGAGGACCTGCAGCTCGCGCTGTACGCGGAGGCGCAGAAGCGCGGCTACTCGCGCGGCGAGTTCCGGATCCCGCGGATCTTCGCCGGGGCCGGCGCGGTGACCGAGCTCATCGACGCCGTGCAGGTCGACGTCGTGCTCAACGCGCTGCCCGGGTCCCAGGGGCTCGAGCCGACGCTGCGGGCGCTCGCCACCGGCGCCACGCTCGCGCTCGCCAACAAGGAGTCGCTCATCGCGGGCGGTCCGCTCGTGCTCGCTGCCGCCAAGCCCGGCCAGCTGGTGCCGGTGGACTCCGAGCACTCGGCCATCGCGCAGGCCCTGCGCTCCGGCCGGGACGCCGAGGTCGCGCGGCTCGTGCTGACCGCGTCCGGCGGCCCGTTCCGCGGGCGCACCCGTGCCGAGCTGGCGGACGTCACCGTCGAGCAGGCGATGGCGCATCCGACCTGGTCGATGGGGCCGCTGATCACGATCAACTCGGCCACGCTGGTCAACAAGGGTCTCGAGCTGATCGAGGCGACGCTGCTGTTCGGCATCCCGGCCGAGAAGATCGACGTGACCGTCCACCCGCAGTCCATCGTGCACTCGATGGTGACCTTTGTGGACGGTTCCACGATCGCCCAGGCCAGCCCGCCCGACATGCGGCTGCCGATCGCGCTTGCCCTGCACTGGCCGGACCGCGTCCCCGGCGCCGCCCCGGCCTGCACCTGGGACAAGGCCGCGAGCTGGACCTTCGAGCCACTCGACGACGACGCCTTCCCCGCCGTGCGGCTGGCCCGCCACGCGGGGGAGCTGGGTGGTTGCGTCCCGGCGGTCTACAACGCGGCGAACGAGGAACTGGTGGCCGCCTTCCTGGCGCAGAACACCGGCTTCACCTCGATCGTGGACACTGTTTCCGAGGTGGTGGAAGCCGCCGACGAATGGCGTCGCGAGCCACGCGACGTCGAAGATGTACTCGCGGCCGAGCGCTGGGCTCGCGCGCGTGCCGGATCGATGATCGGTAAGGGGAAGTAGCGCGGTGGCCTATATCGTCGGGGTGGTGCTGTTCGCGCTCGGGATCTGTATCTCCGTGGCGCTGCACGAGGCCGGTCACATGTGGACGGCGAAGGCCTTCGGAATGAAGGTCCGCCGGTACTTCGTGGGCTTCGGGCCCACGGTGTTCTCGTTCCGCCGTGGCGAGACCGAGTACGGGCTGAAGTGGATTCCGCTGGGCGGCTTCTGCGATATCGCCGGGATGACCGCGATGGACGAGGTCACGCCGGAGGAGTCCAAGCGGGCGATGTGGCAGTTCAAGACCTGGAAGCGCACGGTCGTGATGTGCGCCGGGTCGGTCATGCACTTCATCCTCGGGTTCGTGGTGCTCTACCTGATGGCGGTCACCATGGGCCTGCCGAACCTGCACCCGAACACGGACCCGGTCATCTCGTCGACCTCGTGCGCGCGGGCGGCCACCACGACCGACCAGGTCAACAACGGCAAGTGCGCGCCGGCCGACCCGGTGCCCGCGGCCGCCGCCGGGCTGCTGCCGGGCGACAAGGTGCTGTCGGTCGGCGGGAAACCGACCCCGACCTGGACCGACATGCTCAACACCGTCCAGGCCTCGAGTGGCCCCACGGCGTTCCAGATCCTGCGGAACGGGCAGACCCTGAACCTGACCGTGGACGTGCCCAGGGTGCAGCGGCTGACCAGCGACGGGAAGGTCCGCGACGTCGGGATGATCGGCGCATCGCCGGTCAACCCGCCCGGCCTGATCAGCTACGGCCCCGTCGACGCGGTCGGCAAGACCGTGAGCTTCACCGGCACGATGTTCTCCGAGACCGCGAAGCGCCTGGTCGAGTTCCCGCAGCGCATCCCGGCGGTGGTCAACTCGATCTTCGGTGGCGAGCGGGACCCGAACACCCCGGTCAGCGTCGTCGGCGCGAGCCGCATCGGCGGCGAGGCGGTGGAACGCGGGCTGTGGCCGCTGTTCTTCTTCCTCCTGGCCAGCTTCAACTTCTTCATCGGCGTGTTCAACCTGCTGCCGCTGCTGCCGCTGGACGGCGGGCACATCGCGATCGTCTGGTACGAGCGCGTCCGCGACTGGCTCCGCAAGCTGCGGGGCAAGGCCGCGGGCGGGCCGGTCGACTACACGAAGCTGTCGGCGGTGACGCTCGTGCTCGTCGTCATCGGCGGCGGGATCACGCTGCTCACCGTGACCGCCGACATCGTCAACCCGGTCCGTTTGCAGTAGTCCCGCGCACCGGTCGGGTCGTGGCCCGGGGGGGGGGGCCCCCCCCCGCCGGGAAACTGGGGCGTATAAAAAAAAGACGCGGGCCGCGCCCAAGGACATTTTTTTATAGGGGGTGGGGGGGGGAATAA
>NZ_JBHYIQ010000014.1:0-8788 GCF_042739895.1 Amycolatopsis sp. NPDC059021 | reverse complement strand
GCCCGATTACCCCGCACACGCCGGGCCCCCCTCACTCACCCCGCGGCGATTTTGGCCGCGCCCCCGCGCAGCGGCGGGGCGGCCCGCGCGCCCCCCCCGCCCCGCACCGGCCGTAATGCTGCTCACCGTCACGGTTGACTTGGTGAAGGCTCCCCGGTCGGAGTAGGTACGCTGGGAGCCGTGACCGTTGCGCTAGGTATGCCAGCCCTGCCACCGCCCGTCCTCTCCGAGCGCCGCCCCACCCGCCAGCTGCAGGTCGGGCCGGTCGGCGTCGGCAGCGAGCACCCGATCTCGGTCCAGTCGATGACGACGACACTCACCGCCGACGTCAACGCCACCCTCCAGCAGATCGCCGAGCTGACCGCGGCGGGCTGCGACATCGTGCGCGTCGCCTGCCCGTCGGCCGACGACGCCGAGGCGCTGCCCGCGATCGCGAAGAAGTCGCAGATCCCGGTGATCGCCGACATCCACTTCCAGCCCAAGTACGTCTTCGCCGCGATCGAGGCGGGCTGTGCCGCGGTCCGGGTGAACCCGGGCAACATCCGCAAGTTCGACGACCAGGTCAAGGAAATCGCGCAGGCCGCGAAGGACCACGGCACGCCGATCCGGATCGGGGTCAACGCCGGTTCGCTGGACAAGCGGATCATGGACAAGTACGGCAAGGCGACGCCGGAGGCGCTGGCCGAGTCGGCGCTGTGGGAGGCGTCGCTGTTCGCCGAGCACGACTTCCACGACATCAAGATCTCGGTCAAGCACAACGACCCGGTGGTCATGGTGCGCGCCTACGAGATCCTCGCCGCGCAGTGCGACTACCCGCTGCACCTCGGCGTCACCGAGGCCGGCCCGGCGTTCCAGGGCACGATCAAGTCCGCCGTCGCCTTCGGCGCTCTGCTGCGCCAGGGCATCGGCGACACCATCCGCGTGTCGCTGTCCGCGCCGCCGGTGGAAGAGGTCAAGGTCGGCACCCAGATCCTGCAGTCGCTCAACCTCCGCCCGCGCAAGCTGGAGATCGTCTCCTGCCCGTCGTGCGGCCGCGCGCAGGTCGACGTCTACAAGCTGGCCGACGAGGTCACCGCAGGCCTGGAAGGCATGGAGATCCCGCTGCGCGTGGCCGTGATGGGCTGCGTCGTCAACGGTCCCGGCGAGGCGCGCGAGGCCGACCTCGGCGTCGCCTCCGGCAACGGCAAGGGCCAGATCTTCGTCAAGGGCGAGGTCATCAAGACCGTGCCCGAGCACGCGATCGTCGAGACCCTCATCGAGGAGGCCATGCGCATCGCCGAAGAGGCGGGCGAGACCGCCGGTGAGGGCGAGCCGGTCGTCACGGTGGGCTAGCCCTGGAGGTGGTGCTGGGCCGCGTCGCGAATCTGGATCTTGACGTTCTCCAGCGCCGCGGTCAGCTCGTCGACCTGCTGCCCGGCGAGTTCGATGGCGCCCTGGATCGCGATGGCCGTCGACGTCTCGCCCAGCACCCCGAGCACGAGCGACCGCAGGTCCTCCAGCTCGCTCTTGGTCGCCAGCGCGACCCCGGTCGGGACCTGCTCGGCCAGCTGCTCCAGCTGATGGGCCTGCTCCTGGATGGTCATCGGTGGTTCCTTCGTGCGGCGGGGACGCGTGGTGGGGCGGGGAACGCCCTTGTCCGTGTTAGCAAACCTCGGTGAAGTCCCGCTGACGAACAGCACGGCCTACGCTGGGCGCATGAGCGTCAGCTGGGCCGTCCGGACGCCGCACCCGGTGGTGCGGCCGCTGGTCGCGCGCTATCTCGGCTACGCGCAGCGGAACGTCACGTTGCCGGTGCACCGCGGCCTGCCGTCACGGCATGTGACGCTCATCATCAGCCTGGAGCAGCCGGTGCGGATGGCGGGCCCGCGTCCCGAGTACACGAAACGCGCGCAGGCCTTCGTCGGCGGGCTGCACACCGAGGCCATCCTGATCCGGCAGGACCTCGTCCAGGCCGGGATCCATCTCGAACTCGACCCGCTCGGCGTGCGGACGCTGCTCGGCGTCACCGCGGCCGAACTGAGCGGCTACGTCGTCGGCCTGGACGAACTGGGCCTGCCGGACCTCGCGAGCCTGCCCGAGCGGCTCATCGAGGCGCCGACCTGGCAGCAGCGGTTCGCCATCCTCGACGACGTCCTCGCCGCGCGGGCGAAGGAAGTGGTCGAGCCCGCACCGGAACTCGACGAAGCCTGGCGGCGGATGCGGGGCACGGCAGGTCAGGTCCGCGTCGCCGAACTCGCCGAGGAGATCGGCTGGAGCCGTCGTCACTTCGGCGAACGGTTCCGCGCCGAAGTCGGCCTCGCCCCGAAGCAGGTCGCGCGGGTGCTGCGCTTCGAACGGGCCGGGGCGCTGATCCGGCGCGGCGAACCGGTCGACCTCGCCGGTATCGCCGTCGCGTCCGGGTTCTACGACCAGGCGCATCTTTCCAACGAATGGCGCGCGCTGGCGGGCTGTACGCCGCGGACGTGGATCCGTGAGGAGCTCCCGTTCCTCCAAGACTCCGACGTCTTCGGCGAACCAGACTGAGGACATGACCGAAACACCAGCACCGACCGTCCGGCCCGCGTTCCGTTACCACGACGCGCCCGCCGCCATCCGTTTCCTCGTCGACGTCCTCGGGTTCCGCGAGGCCCTCGTGGTCTCGGGTGACGACGGCATCGTCCAGCACGCCGAGCTCCGCTGGCCCGAGGGCGGGGGCGTCATGCTCGGCAGCGTCAGGCCCGAACAGGACGGCGTGCACGACAGCATGAAGCCCGGGACCGGAGCCGCCTACGTCGTTTCGGACCACGTCGACGAGATCCACGAGCGGGTTCGCGCGGCAGGCGCGGAGATCACTCTCGACCTCCACGACACCGACTACGGCTCGCACACCTTCAGCCTCCGCGACCCGGAGGGCAACTCCTGGACCGTCGGCACCTACCGCGGGGCGCCGTAACCGCTGTACGCACGAGGTTTGTCCGAGCGTATACATAGGCTTGCGTTCCGTTCACGCGCTTCATCTGGCAGGCTAGACACCGTGTTGCGGCTTGCAGGTGCACGGCTGCTCGATGATCGGGACTATCCGGCGGTCCGTGCCGCGCTAGCCGCCGACCCGGTGGGCAGCTGCATGGTCAGCGCCCGGGTCGAGGCTGCCGGTCTCGACCCGTGGCGGCTCGGCGGTGAGCTCTGGGCGGCCGATTCACGGCCGATCCGCGCCGCCCGCCTGCAGGGGCTGTGCTTCTCCGGGCCCAACCTGATTCCCTTGCGCGGCAACGCTTCGGCGCTCCGGTCCTTCGCGGACCGGGCGCTGCGGCGGCAGCGCAGCTGCTCGTCGCTGGTCGGCCCGGCCGAGCAGGTGCTCGGGCTGTGGGACGAGCTGTCCGGGGAATGGGGCCCCGCCAGGGAGATCCGCGACGACCAGCCGCTGATGGCGCTCGACGGGCCGCCGCTGGTCGCGGCCGATCCCCGGGTGCGCGCGGTCCGCCCGGACGAGCTCGAGCGCTACCTGCCGGCCGCCGTGGCGATGTTCATCGAGGAGGTCGGCGTCGACCCGCGCAGCGGCGACGGCGGCGCCAGCTACCGCGCCAGGGTGAGCGAGCTGATCGCGGGCGGGCGCGCGTTCGCCCGGTTCGAGAACGGCGAAGTCGTGTTCAAGGCCGAGATCGGCGCGATGTCGGCCACCGTCGGGCAGATCCAGGGCGTCTGGGTCCATCCGGGACGCCGCGGCGACGGCATCGGCACCGCGGGCACGGCCGCGGTGGCCACCCGCCTCGTCCGTGGCCTCGGCCGCACCGCGAGCCTGTACGTCAACGGCTACAACGCCCCCGCGCTCGCCGCGTACCGCAAGATCGGCTTCAAACAGGTGGGCCAATACGCGACCGTCCTGTTCTGACGGCCCTTTTCCGACGGCGCGTTCGCTCTTCCGGGTCGGCGTTGCGGACCGCGACGGCCACGGCGAACTGGCACCATCCGGGCCCATGCGCCCCGCTCCACCGCGCCCTCGCCACCCTGCCCGACGTCGCACCGCGGGACTCGCACTGGCGTTGCTGGCCGTCGTCCCCCTCACCGCGTGTGGTGCGAAGGAACCCGACGACGTGCTCGAAGGGTTCCTCGCCGCCGTCGCGTCCGGTGACCTCGGCGCCGCCGCCGATGCGACCGACGCCCCCGCCGCCGCCCGCGCGACGCTGACCCAGGTCCGTACCGCGCTCGCGCCGGAGTCGGTCGAGGTCACCGACCGGCACCTCAACAAGGCGGGCACCTCAGGGACCGGGACCTACCGGCTGACCTGGCGTCTCCCCGGCGGGCGGCAGTGGTCCTACGCCTCTTCCGCGCAAGTGCGCTCCGCGCAGAACGGCTGGCAGGTGCACTGGCAGCCGCAGGTCGTCCACCCCGAGCTCGAAGACGGCCAGAGTCTCGCGATCCGGCCCGCGCCCGCGCAGCTGACCCCGGTCCTCGATCGCGACGGCGCCCCACTGCTGCGGCCGCAGCCCGTCGTGGGCGTCGTGGTCGACCCGGCACAGACCCCGGACGCCGAGGACGTCGCGACGCGGCTCGGTTCCGCGCTGCACGGTGTGGAGCCCAGCCTGACCGGGAAGTCGGTGCTCGACGGCATCAAGGCCACCAAACCCGGCGGCTCGTACTCCGTGCTCACCCTGCGCGCGAGCGACTACCAGCGGGTCAAACCGGCGATCCACGACCTGCCCGGCGTGCGCTTCAGCAGTCAGGAACGGCTGCTCCCGGCCACCCGCGACACCGGGCGCCAGGTGCTGCCCGCGGTGCGGTCCCTCGTCGAACAGCAGGCGGCGGGTGCCGCGGGCTGGCGGGTGGTGAGCCTCGACGCCGGTGGGGGAGAAGCGGGCGAGCTGTACCTGCAGGCCGCGAAGACGCCGCCTCCGGTGACCAGCACGCTCAGCGCCAAGCTCCAGTCCGCGGCCGAGAAGGCACTGGAGCCGGTACCGGCGGCCGCGGCGCTCGTCGCGGTGCAACCGTCCACAGGGGACTTACTGGCGGTCGCGCAGAACGACGCGGCCGACGAACAGGGCTCGCTCGCGCTCGCCGGCCGGTTCCCGCCGGGGTCGACGTTCAAGATCGTCACCGCGGCGGCGGCGCTGTCCGCGGGCTCGGTGCGTGCCGACAGTCCCGTCGACTGCCCGGGAACCGCGACGTTCGCCAACCGGACGGTGCCGAACGAGGGGGAGTTCGCGCTCGGTTCCGTGCCGCTCTCGACCGCGTTCGCCCGTTCCTGCAACACGACGTTCGCGCGGCTGGCCACCGACCTGCCGCCCGCGGCGCTCACCGACAGCGCCCGAGCTCTGGGCGTCGGGGCGGACTTCGTCGTCCCCGGCCTGACCACGGTGACCGGCTCGGTGCCGCCGGCGGAGACGGTGGCGCAGCGCGCGGAGAACGCGATCGGCCAGGGCACCGTCGTGGCCAGCCCGTTCGGGATGGCGCTCGCCGCGGCCGCCGTCCAGTCCGGGCGGGTGCCCGTGCCGTCGCTGGTGCGGGGACAGCCCGGGAAGGCGAGCGGTACCGGTCTCCCGCCGCGCCAGGAGGTGCTCGACGCGCTGCGCGGCATGATGCGCGACGTCGTCACCGAGGGCACCGCGACCGGGCTGCGCGACCTCCCGGACGTCCACGGCAAGACCGGGACGGCCCAGTTCGGCGACGGGACGCACGCGCACGGCTGGTTCGTCGGGTACACCGGCGATCTCGCGTTCGCGGTGCTGCTCACCGACGCGGGCTCGTCGAAACCGGCGGTCGAAGCCGCGCACCGGTTCCTGAAGAGCGGTTCCTGAGGAACACGGGCCGTGCGGCGCGTCGTAGGGTGGAGGGTATGTCCCGTGCTCCATTAACGCCCGGCGTCCAGACGCCGCGCCGTGCCGTCCCCGCCACCATCGCCCGTCCCGAGTACGTGGACAAGCCCGCGCCGAAACGGGACTCCGGCAATGGCGTGCGCACACTCGAGGTGATCGAGGCCATGCGGGTCGCGGGGCGCATCGCCGCGCAGGCGCTGGAGGAGGGCGGCAAGGCCGTCAAGCCCGGTGCCACCACCGACGACGTCGACAAGGTGGTCCACGAGTTCCTGCTCGACCACAAGGCCTACCCGTCGACGCTGGGCTACCGGCGGTTCCCGAAGTCGTGCTGCACCTCGCTCAACGAGGTCATCTGCCACGGCATCCCGGACTCCACGGTCATCGAGGACGGGGACATCTGCAACATCGACGTCACCGCCTACATCGGTGGCGTGCACGGTGACAACAACGCGACGTTCCTGGCGGGCGACGTCTCCGAGGAGGCCCGGCTGCTGGTCGAGCGCACCCGCGAGGCCACCATGCGCGCCATCAAGGCCGTGCGGCCGGGGCGGCGGCTCAACGTCATCGGGCGGGTCATCGAGTCCTACGCCAAGCGCTTCGGCTACGGCGTCGTCCGTGACTTCACCGGGCACGGCGTCGGCCCGGCCTTCCACACGGCGCCCACCGTGCTGCACTACGAAGAGCCCTCGGTCGAGACCGTGATCGAGGAGGGCATGACCTTCACGATCGAGCCGATGATCACCCTCGGCACCATCGACTACGACATCTGGGACGACGACTGGACCGTCACCACCAAGGACAAGAAGTGGACGGCCCAGTTCGAGCACACCCTGGTGGTCACCGCCGACGGCGCGGAGATCCTCACCCTGCCGTAGCCCGCGGCGGCGTGCGACGGGCGAGGCTCGCCGCACGCCCCGCCGCTACCGCTCGTTCTGCTGCTTCCGCGCCAGCCGGGCGAGCAGCTCGTCGAGGAAACCGCAGGCCTCCGCGGCGGCGCGGTCCGCGTCCTGGGCGGCGATGGCCTCGACGATCCCGCGGTGCTTGATCTCCTGGGCGTGCTCGGGGTCGTCGAGCGTCGCCGCGACGCTCGCGGTGATCGCCTCCGACAGCCCCCGGTAGAGCTCGGTGAGCAGGGTGTTGTGCCCGCAGCGCACGACCGCGAGGTGGAACTCCGCGTCGGTGCGGGCGAATTCGGCGACCTGCTTGCTCTGCAGGTCGGCGTCGCGGCGGTCCAGCAGTTCCCGCAGTTCCGCGAGATCCTCCTCGGTCCGCGCGGCCGCGGCCAGCCGCGCGCCCTCGACCTCCATCAGCCGCCGGACCTGCAGCACCTCGCGGAGTTCCGCGCCGCACAGCCGCCGGATCGCGCCCGACACCTCACTGGTCGCGCGGACGTAGGTGCCGTCGCCCTGGCGTACTTCCAGCAGGCCGGAATGCGCGAGCGCGCGCACGGCCTCGCGGACGGTGTTACGGCCGACGCCGAGCTGCTCGACCAGCTCGGGTTCGGTGGGGATGCGCTCGCCGATGGGCCATTCCCCGCGCGTCACGGCGCCCCGCAGCTGCTCGATGACCTGGTCCACCAGACCGGCCCGGCGTGTCGTGGCCAAAGGCACAGAGTTATCCCTTCATCCAATCATCCTACGTATGTCATAGTAGCCGACGTGCGTGTCGATTCCCGTGGTTCCGTCCCGTCCTCCTCCGCCGATTCCCGCTCCGAGGAGCGAGGGTATGCAGAACGTCTCGAACTTGAACTCGAAGGCGCCGTAGAGGATGTGGAACCTCGCCGTGCCGGGGTGATCGCGGGTGGCGTGCTGCTGGCCGTCGCGGTGGTGCTCACCGCGCTGAACCTGCGCCCCGCCATCACCAGCGTCGGGCCGTTGCTGGGCGAGATGCGGGACGGTCTCGGCGCGTCCTCGATCTGGGCCGGCGTGCTCACCACGCTGCCCGGCCTGTGCTTCGCCGCCGCCGGGATGGCGGCGCCGCTGCTCGCCCGGCGATTCGGCATCGGCTCGGCGATCGGCGCCGCGCTGGCGGTGCTGACGGCCGGGCTGCTGCTGCGCGTGCTGGACGGACCGTACGTCGTCCTCGGCGGCACCCTGGTCGCGACGGCGGGGATCGCGCTGATCAACGTGCTGATCCCGGTGGTCATCAAGGACTCCTTCCCCGCCCGCATCGGCATGATGACCGGTGTCTACACCGCCGCCCTCCAAGGCGGCGGCGCGCTCGGCTCGGCGCTCACCCCGCCGCTGGACACCGCGCTCGGCGGCTGGCGGCAGGCACTCGGCAGCTGGGCGGTGCTCGCCGGGATCGCGTTCTTCGCATGGATTCTGGCAGCCCGGGGCACCGGGCGGGCGCCACGGCCCGAGGTTTCGGCCACTGGGAGCAGCCGATCGCTGCTGCGTGTCCCATTGGCCTGGATCGTGACGATCTTCTTCGGCCTCCAGGCTTTCCTCGCCTACGTCGTGATGGGCTGGCTGCCGCAGGTCCTGATGGACGCGGGTGTCAGCAAGGGGGACGCGGGCCTGCTGCTCGGCCTGATCTCGATCATCGCCGTCCCGATCAGCCTCGTCGTGCCGCCGGTGGCCGCGCGGCAGGGCAGCCAGAGCATGTGGATCGTCGCGCTCGGGCTGTGCGGTTTCGCCGGGATGGTCGGCCTGCTCGTCGCGCCGGCCGCGGTGCCGCTGCTGTGGAGCGTGCTGGTCGGCCTGGGCATGAGCGTGTTCTCGCTCGGGCTCACCGTGATCGCCCTGCGGGCGCGCAGCGGCGAGGACACCGCGAGGTTGTCCGGGATGGCGCAGGGCTTCGGCTACCTGCTGGCGGCACTCGGCCCGTTCCTCTTCGGCACGCTGCACGACGTGACCGGCGGCTGGACGGTCCCGTGGCTGGTGATGCTGGCGGTCTACGTCGCGCAGATCGCCTTCGGTTTCCTGGCCGGACGCCGCCGCTACATCTGACGTCCCGGGGGTGGTGGGGCCTGAAGGACGCTTTCAGCACGCTGAAAG
>NZ_JBHYIQ010000013.1:131320-156075 GCF_042739895.1 Amycolatopsis sp. NPDC059021 | reverse complement strand
GGGCGGGGGGTGGGGGCGGGGGGGGGGGGTGGATACCTCGCCCCGCCCCCCCCCGCGGCCGGTGGTGTTCTCGCCCGCCTCCCCGCGCCCCCGCGTCTGGGATCAGTTGGGCACGGGCTGGCCGCCAAGCGTCACGTCGACGGTGCGCGAGTTGTTCAGCGTGAAGGTGACCTTCTCGTCCGGCGCCCGGGTCCGGATCGCGGCGATCAGCGTGTCCGCCGAGTCGATGGTCCGGTCGTCGATCTTGGTGACGACATCGCCGGGCTTGAGCCCCGCCTTCTCCGCCGGGCTGCCGGGGGTGATGTCGCCGAGCTGGGCGCCGCCGCCCTGCGCGTCCTGCACCTTGGCGCCGATATATGTCTGCGTGGCCTTGCCGGTCTTGATGATGTCGTCGGCGGTGCGCCGGGCCTGGTCGATCGGGATGGCGAACCCGATCCCGACGTTCGCGCCCTCGGAGCTGCCGCCCCGGCTCGAGGAGGACTGCGGGCTGTAGATGGCCGAGTTGATCCCGATGACCTGCCCGGACATGTTGGCCAGCGGTCCGCCGGAGTTGCCGGGGTTGATCGCCGCGTCGGTCTGCACCGCGTCCATCACCGTGGCCTGGTCGCCGTTGTTGCCGCCCGCGCGCACCGGCCGGTGCAGCGAGCTGACGATGCCGGAGGTGACGGTGCCGGTCAGCTCGAACGGCGAGCCGATGGCGACCACGGACTGGCCGACGCGCAGGTCGTCGGAGCGGCCGAGCTCCACCGGGGTCAGCCCGCTCACGTTGTCGACCTTGACCACGGCGATGTCGGTCGTCGGGTCGCGGCCGATGACCTTCGCGGGTGCCTTCTTGCCGTCCGGGAAGACCGACTGGATCTGGCCGCCGTTCGCGGCGACTTCGACGACGTGGTTGTTGGTCAGGATGTAGCCGTCGGTGCTCAGGACGAACCCGGAGCCCTCGCCCTGGGCGGTCCGCCCGGCGACCTGGAGTTCGACCACGCTCGGCGAAAGCTTCTTGGCGACGGATTCGACCGAGCCGGCGGGGGCGGCCGCGGTCTGCTGCGCGGGCTTCGGCGCGTCGAGCGCGTTGACGGCGGGCCCCTTGTTGGTGCCCGAGGTCAGGTAGCCGACGGTGCCGCCCGCGACGCCGCCCACCAGCAGCGCGACGGCCGCGACTCCGGCGAGCAGCTTGCCCGAACCGGACTTCGCGCGCCGCGGTGGCGCGCCCGGGACGTTGTAGATCGACGTGTCCCCCGGCAATCCGTGAGCGCCGGGCGGGGCATACGGATTGGGTGGCGGGGTGGCTCCAGGTTGCGTGTACGTACCTTGGGGTGTCTGGGCGCCCTGAGCCGACCACGGGCTCGGCGTGCCGTACGCGGGGTCGGCGCCGGTCATCGTGTGGTACTTCGGCTCGCTGGGCTGAGTGTATTCCGCGGGAGCCGGATACTGCGCCGCGGGACCGGGATCGGCGGGCGTGCCCGGCTGGGCCGTGGCACCCGACCAGCCGCTCTGGCCGGCTTCCGGCTGCGGCTGACCACCAGCGGCATGACTCTGAGCAGCGGGGTCGTGCGCACTGGGGTCTTTCTCGGTCATGTCCTCACCTTGCGCGACGGTCCTGAGAGGTTCCTGAGTCGAACCTGTGCATCGCTGATGAGTATCACCCCGGCTGCCCGGCCTCGCGAAGCCTTTGGGCGATCTGCTCCGGTGTCGCGTCGTTCACCCACACGGCCATCCCGGATTCCGAACCGGCGAGGTACTTCAGCTTGTCCTTGGACCGCAGCACCGAGAACAGCTCCAGGTGCAGCCAGCTCAGGTCGCGATCGCGGTGTACGGGCGCCTGGTGCCACGCGGCGATGTAGGGCAGCGGCCGGTCGTAGAGCGCGTCGCAGCGACGCAGGACCTCCAGGTACACCAAGGCGAAGTCGTCCCGCTCGGCTTCGGTGAGCGCGGGGATGTCCGGCACCTGCCGGTGTGGCACCACCTGGACCTGCACCGGCCATCGCGCGGCGGGCGGCACGAACGCGGTCCAGTGCTCGCCCCGCGCGACGATCCGCGCGCCGGAGCCCCGTTCCGCGGCGAGGACGTCGCCGAGCACCGGACGGCCGTGTTCGGCCTGGTAGGCGCGGGCGACGTCGAGCATCCGCGACGTGCGCGGCGTGACGAACGGGTAGCCGTAGATCTGCCCGTGCGGATGGTGCAGCGTGACACCGATTTCCTCGCCGCGGTTCTCGAACGGGAAGACCTGCTCGACGCCCGGGAGCCCGGACAGCTCGGCGGTGCGGTCCGCCCAGGTGTCGACCACCGCGCGGACCTGCTTGGCGGTCAGGCGCGCGAACGAGCCGTCGTGGTCGCTGGTGAAGCAGACGACCTCGCACCGGCCGCGGCCCGGCGCCACCGGCACCAGCCCCGCACCATCCACAGTGGACGATTCGCCGAGAACGTTCTGCGCGAACGACGGAAAGCGGTTCTCGAACACCACGACGTCGTAGTCGGCTTCGGGGATCTCGCTCGGCTTCCCCGGTTTACTCGGGCACAGCGGGCACAGGTCGGCGGGCGGCTTGTAGGTACGCGTCTGCCGGTGCGCGGCCATGGCGACCCATTCGCCGGTCAGCGGATCACGGCGGATCTCCGAAGCGGCCGCCACCGGATCGAGGTCGCGGGTGTCCTCGGCGAGCCGCTCGGGCGAGCCCGGCTGGTCGAAGTAAATGATTTCCCGGCCGTCGGCCAGGTGCCTCACGGTGCGTTTCACGCTTCTTCTGCCTCGGCCGTCCCCGCCGTCTCGGCGATCATGACTTCTCCCGCGCGTTCGGCGAGAATTTCCCTTGCCTGGTCGGGAAGATCGTCGTCGCTGACGACGACGTCGGCTTCGTCGAGCCCGGCGATGGTGGAGATCCCGACGATGCCCCACTTGGTGTGGTCGGCGAGCACCACCAGCTTGCGCCCCGCCTCGACGAGCGCCCGATCGGTCTCGCTCTCGGTGAGGTTGGGCGTGGTGAAACCGGGGCCGTCGGCCATGCCGTGCACTCCGAGGAAGACGACGTCGAGATGCAGTGACCGGAGGCTGTGCACGGCGACCGGGCCGACCAGCGCGTCCGACGGCGTCCGCACGCCGCCGGTGAGCACCACGGTGCGGTCCGGCTGGTTCGCGCCGCGCAGCACATCCGCGACCTGGATGGAGTTGGTGACGATGGTGAGCCCCGGGACGTGGTCGAGTGCCCTCGCCAGTGTCCAGGTGGTGGTGCCCGCCGAGATCCCGATCGCGGTTCCCGGCCGTACGAGGCTCGCCGCGAGTTCGGCGATCGCCTCCTTCTGCGTGCGCTGCCGCACGGACTTGGCCTCGAACCCGGGCTCGTCCGTGCTTTTGCCCATCACCGACGTCGCACCGCCGTACACCTTCTCGACGAGCCCGCGCCCGGCGAGCACGTCGAGATCCCGGCGTACCGTCATATCGGATACGCCCAGCCTCGTCACGAGATCACTCACCCGGACCGCGCCGGTCCGGCGAGCCTCCTCGAGGATCACCGCCTGTCGCTGCCGCGCCAGCACCGCAACTCCGTCCTCAACGCACTGTCCTGAATCGACTGCGTTCCCCGCATGAACGCCCCAACCACACAAAATCCTACACGATTCAACACAGGTTTTGCACAGGCTTCCACTGCGTTGAGCCACGAATGGCTGCCGTCCGTAACGGTGACGGGGTCAGCCCGGGGCGCCGGGCAGGCGGATCGTCAGCAGCGCACCACCTTCGGGAGTTCGCGACGCGTAGACGGTACCGCCGTGGCGTTCGACGGAATGCTTGACGATCGCCAGGCCCAGGCCCGAACCGGGCAGCGTCCGCGCCTCCGACGAACGGTAGAACCGGTCGAACACCTTGGGCAGGTCCTCGTCGGCGATCCCCGGCCCGGAGTCGGCCACCTCGACGACCGCGGTGCCGTCGCCGAGCGGGTAGAGCCGCACCCGCACGGTCGACCCGGACGGCGAGAACTTGACCGCGTTGTCCAGCAGGTTGAGCACCGCCCGCTCGAGCGCGCTGTTGTCCCCGGTGAGCACCCACGGCTGCAGCGCGACGTCGAACTCGATCTCGCCGGCGCGGCGCCGCGCCCTGTCGAGGGCGCGTTCGATGACGTCCACCATCTCGACCCGCTCGAACTGCTCCTGCGGGACGTCCTGCCGGGCCAGTTCGACCAGGTCCCCGATGAGCTGGGTCAGCTCGTCGATCTGCCCGCGGATGTCGGCCTCGATGTCCGCGCGGTCCTCATCCGACAGCGTCCGCGCGCCGGGCCTGCTCGCCGCGAGCAGCAGCTCCAGGTTGGTACGCAAGGAAGTAAGCGGTGTCCGCAGCTCGTGCCCCGCGTCGGCGACCAGCTGACGCTGCCGTTCCTGCGACTCCGCGACGGTGCCGAGCATGGTGTTGAAGCTCTGTGTGAGCCGGGCCAGCTCGTCGTCACCACTGACCGGGATCGGCCGCAGATCACCCGTGCGCGCGACGCGTTCGGTGGCGGTCGTCAGCCGGTCCACCGGCCGCAGCCCCGCACGGGCCACCGCGGTCCCGGCGGCCGCGGCCACCAGGATCCCCGCGCCGCCGATGAGGAACAGCACGACCGCGAGCTCGTTGAGCGCGCGTTTCGTCGGCGCCATCGACTGCGCCAGCACCATCGCCTGGCCGTGCCCGGACGGCAGCGCGACCACCCTGCTGTCGGTGGCGACGTCGGTCCGGATCGAACTGGCCCGATCGCCGGCGGCGACCTCGATCTCGGTGCTCCCGTATGGCGGCGCCACGCCCGCCTGCGGGTAGGTCAGGGTGATCTCCTTGCCGATGTTCAGCTGCCCGATCTGCAGGTCCGCGCTCGCCAGGAACGCGCCGGGGACCTGCTTGAGCTGCGTCTGCACCTGCGGTGACTGGACCGCCGCCTGCGCGCGGGCGACCAGGTTGTCGTCGAGCTGCTGGTACAGGTTGCTCTGCACGACCAGGTAGGCGCCGAGCGACACCAGCGCCACGGCGCCCGCCACACAGGCGGCGGCCAGCAACGTCACTCGTCCGCGAAGCGAAAAGCGGCGGGTCCCCCAGCGCGTACCGCGCGGGTCGTCCTCCATCACGTCGATGGTGGGGACGGGACCGGTCACGGCGGGGTTTCCCTCAGCACGTAACCCACCCCCCGCACCGTGTGGATCAGCCTCGGCTCGTTCTCCGCTTCCGTCTTGCGGCGCAAGTAACCGACGTAGACCTCGAGAGCGTTGCCCGAGGTCGGGAAGTCGTATCCCCATACTTCCTCCAGGATCCGGCCGCGGGTGAGGACGTGCTTCGGATAGGAGAGGAAGAGCTCCAGCAGCGCGAACTCGGTGCGGGTGAGACTGATTTCGCGGTCGCCGCGGCGGACCTCGCGGGTGCCCGGATCGAGCGTGAGATCGGCGAACGAAAGCACCTCGGAGGCCTGGTCGCCCTGGCCTTCCGGGAGGGCGCGGCGCAGCAGCGCGCGCAGCCGGGCGAGCAGCTCCTCGAGGGCGAACGGCTTGGGGAGGTAATCGTCCGCGCCGGCGTCGAGCCCGGACACCCGGTCGGACACCGTGTCGCGCGCCGTCAGCACCAGGATCGGCAGGTCGTCCCCGGTGCTGCGCAGCCGGCGCGCCACCTCGAGCCCGTCGAGGCGGGGCATCATCACGTCGAGCACCATCGCGTCCGGCCGGTTGGCGACGATCGTCTCCAGGGCCTGCGCACCGTCACTGGCGAGTTCGACCTGGTAGCCGTTGAACTCCAAGGACCGCCGGAGGGATTCACGGACGGCGCGGTCGTCGTCCACCACAAGGATGCGCATGGCGACAGTCTTACTCAGCGTGCTGAGACTCGCCTAAGAACACACACAGAACCCACAAAGGATTTTCCCGCTCCGGATCGCCTCACCCCTCGCCGGACCCTCGTGCTACCGGCGCGTTCCACCGCCGCCACAACGCCAGCATCCGGATCGCGACCACCACCGCGGCCGCCACCACGGTCACCGACCCGGGCGGCAGTAGCAGAGCGTGACCAACCCCGACGAGCACCGACCCGGCCAGTGCGGCCACGGCATAGATCTCCTTACGCAGCACGAGCGGTATTTCTCGCAGCAGCAGATCCCGCGCCACCCCACCGCCGATCCCCGTCGTCATCCCGATCAGACACGCCGCGTACACGGTCGCCCCACCCGCCAACGCGATCGTCGTCCCCGCCGTCGCGAACACCCCGAGCCCGATCGCGTCGGCGAGCAGCACGGCGCGCCGCAGCCTCGCGACCTGGGGATGGAACGCGAACACGATCAACGCCGTCGCCGCGCACACCGCGAGATAGAGCCACTTGCGCAACGTCGTCGGCGGATGGATCCCCAGCAGGACGTCCCGGATGATCCCGCCGCCAAGCGCCGTCGTCAGCCCCACCACGACCACGCCGAAGACGTCCAGCCGCGCCCGCACCGCAGCGAGCGCCCCGGACGCCGCGAACGCGACGAGCCCCAGGAACTCGAGCGCGGTGAGCAGCATCGGGCCGCTACTGGTCGAGCAGGCCACCCCGGTAGGCCAGCAACGCGGCCTGGACCCGGTTGGCCGCCCCGATCTTGGACAACACGGCCGAGACGTACCCCTTGACCGTCGCCTCGGAGAGGTGCAACCGGCCACCGATCTCGGCGTTGGAAAGCCCTTGCCCGATCAACGCGACCACCTCACGCTCCCGTTCGGACAACGAGGCCAGCAGCTTACGCGCCGGCTGGGCCGCCCGCTGCTCGTCGCGATGCGACTGGACCATCCGCGCCGCCACCCCCGGGTCGAGCACCGCACCGCCTTTGGCCAGGTCACGCACCGCCCGCAGCAACGCCGCAGGGTCGATGTCCTTCAGCAGGAAGCCGTTGGCCCCGAGCCGCAGCGCGAGGCTGACGTACTCGTCGATGTCGAACGTGGTCAGCATCGCCACGGTCGGCGGATCCGGCAGCGCCAAGATCGCCCGCAACGCCCGGATCCCGTCATCCGGCGCCCGCATCTTGATGTCCAGCAATGCCACGTCTGGGTGATACCGCCGTGCTACCTCGACCGCCGATCTACCATCGCTCGCCTCGCCCACGATCTCGATGTCCTGCGCACCCGACATCATGGCGCGCAGCCCCGAACGAACTAGTTCCTCGTCGTCGGCGAACATGAGCTTGATCAACGAAGCCCTCCGGCAGCCGGTGGAGCGATTTCCGCATCCCGTTAACGAAGGTTACCTACTGTTGTTCAGCAACCCGACACCAGACACGACCGAGTGACAGACTGCGCCAACCGGCTCAGACGCACCCACCACCCACACGGGTGACAACCTACGTAGGGCACCCCTTGACCCGCCCCCTGCACCACGCCCGCCTCGGGCCCGCTAGAGTGAGGTCGGCAGCACATGCCCTCGTAGCTCAGGGGATAGAGCACCGCTCTCCTAAAGCGGGTGTCGCAGGTTCGAATCCTGCCGGGGGCACCAACCTGATCAAATTTCTGCAGGTCAGCCCCGTTCCTCCTGCACGGTCAGCATGGAGGCACAACCGCCAAGCCCCGGGTCAGACCTATTCCCGTTGGTCTCGTACTGCGAATGTGGTCTTGTGTTGGCCGCTCTGGCGGCCCAGCCACCCGCACTACATGGATAGGCGTCGAACGCCAACACCTGCTCGGCGGAACGAGGGGGACGTCCATCAACACACCGTTCGAGGTTCTGGACCTTGTCGCTCGTCGTCGCTCGTCTGAAGGGTCTGTCAAACGAACGGTGTAACTCGGGTTGAAGGAAACTACTTGCGTCCGGCGGCCAAGCGGCCGTCGAAGGCGATCTCGAAGGCGTTCAACGCGGGTTTCCAGCGCATGGTCCAGCGTTTGCGGCCGGTGCCGGTCGGGTCGAGGCTCATGATCGCCATGTAGACACACTTGAGCGCGGCCTGCTCGTTGGGGAAGTGGCCGCGGGCTTTGACGGCGCGGCGGATGCGGGCGTTGACGCTCTCGATCGCGTTGGTCGAGCAGATCACCCGGCGGATCTCGGGATCGAAGGCCAGGAACGGCACGAACTCGGCCCAGGCGTTGTCCCACAACCGCACGATTGCCGGATATCGGCCGCCCCATTCCTGGGTGAACTCGGCGAACTGCTCTCGCGCAGCAGCCTCGGTGGCCGCGGTGTAGACCGGCTTGAGGGCCTTGGCGATCGCGTCCCAATGCTGACGTCCGGCGTAGCGGAAACTGTTGCGCAGTAAGTGAACGACGCAGGTCTGGGTGATCGTGGCCGGCCAGACCGTGGTGATCGCGTCGGGCAGGCCGGTCAGGCCGTCGCAGACGACCATGAGCACGTCGGCCACGCCGCGGTTCTTCAGCTCGGTGAGCACGTGCAACCAGTACTTCGCGCCCTCGCCGCCGTCACCGGCCCACAACCCCAGGATGTCGCGGCGACCCTCGCAAGTCACCGCCAACGCGACGTAGATCGGCCGGTTGGAGACCTGTCCGTCGCGGATCTTCACGTGGATCGCGTCGATGAAGATCACCGGATAGACCGGGTCCAGCGGCCGGTTCTGCCACTCGACCATGCCCTCGACCACCTTGTCGGTGATGGTGGAGATGGTCTGCCGCAACACCTCGGCACCATAGACCTCGGCCAGGTGCGCGGAGATCTCTCCAGTGGTCAAACCCCTGGCAGCCAAGGAGATCACCATCTCGTCGACCCCGGTCAGGCGCTTCTGCCGCTTCGCCACGATCTTCGGCTCAAAGCTCGCATCGCGGTCCCGCGGCACGTCGACCAGCACAGGCCCCACGTCGGTCAGCACGGTCTTGGAACGGGTGCCGTTACGCGAGTTACCGGTCCCGCGGCCGGCCGGGTCGTGCTTGTCATAGCCCAGGTGATCGGTGATCTCGCCATCCAGCGCGGACTCCAGCAGCCGCTTGGTCAGCTGCTGCAACACCCCGCCCTCACCGGTCAACCTCAGCCCACCGGCCTTGGCACGGTCCACCAGCCGCTCTACGAGCTGGTCATCCAGACCGTCCAGACCGGCCTCGGGCTTCGAGTCCTCAGCGTTCTCCACGCCGGACATCATGTCGGTCATCAGGTGCACTTCCATGATCGGGAGTTACACCGAACGTTTTACAGTCCCCGTCTGAACCGCATGACCGCCACGTGACACCGGAGTCAGGTTCACCTTGAGAGTGTCGTTGGCTAGCCGGATATCAGCAGTAAGTAAGTCAGCTCTACGGCGACCCGCAGCGGCGGCGTGAAAGGATCCCGGTTACTCGATCATGACTGTGTCAGCGAACTGAAAACAACGTCGCGCAAAGACTGCGTGGTCAATATCGCACGCTGGTGCTGTTCGATGTGGACGTTGATCGACTCCATCGAGTCGATGACAGCGCGCTGCACTTCTACCGGGGGTAGTGGTACCACCAGGTTCCGCACAGTGGCTGTTCGGATGTATGGGATAGCGGTATGACGTGACTGGGATATGACCCACTCGTGCACCGCAGAGCTGTTGAGGAAGTGCACGAGATATTCTGAAACGATGTCGTTTCCCCGGGGGCGCAGGCGCATACAACTAGGCCCCAGGAGCCACCCACTCTCCGCTTCCCGCACGAGGCTATGCCTGCCGAGCGTCCCCGAGCGCGGGCAAACGATGTCGCCTGACCGGAGACCATACTTCGCGAGTCGGATGGATTCCTCAGGAGAGACAGTGTCCAGCTCCTCGTGGCTGAGATGGCCGCGCTTGATGTTGCGAGGTAGCACGAGACGGGTCCAACCCTCCATCGTCACCCCGCGCTCGCGGTCTACCTCGTTGGGCCCTGCCTGAACTTCGCAGATACCGCCGAGGGGGACCGGCCGCCATTCAGTGAGGTTGTAACCGACCAACGCTGCGAGATGGGCGTCGACATCGCCGCGAACATGCTCCGTTCGCATGGCCAGCTCGGCCAACTCCTGCTGCAGCGATTTAAGCTTGGTCAGCGAATAGGTGCTGTCGTCCTTGCCACGTACGTATCGGCTTGGCTGAAGGTCGTATTCGTTTCGCCGAATTTCCTCGATGCCGACAGATCTGGCAAATCCCACAGACAGGTCGAAATTACCAGAACGACCAAAGTCGCACCAGCTCTGATACTGTCGGACAATTTTAGCCGAATCACTCTCGCGGAGAACGCGTTGAGCACGCGCACTCGTCGCACCCAAGCCGGAAGCATCGATAATAAGAATTTCCGACGGCGATGATTCACCGAGCTTGGGTCGCCGAAGGAGCCAGAGGGACACCGGGATACCTGTAGCCGCGAAGAGCCCGGCGGGGAGCCCCACTATTCCCTCGACCACGCCATTGTCGACCATCGCGCGCCGGATATCCGCATTGGCCCCCCGGCTGAAGAGAGTGCCATTCGGCATGAGCACTCCGCCACGCCCACCCGGTTTCAATGCGAGCACGGCAAGCTGGAGCCACGCGAACTCACCGGCGCGCTTCGTCGGCACACCAAAAGGCCACTTGTCCTGTTCGACGCTGTCCGGGAGGGTGATACCGAAGGGTGGGTTCGACAACACGACGTCGAACTTCCTGCCGGCGAACGCTCCCTGCGCAACCTCGGGCCCACCGAGCCGCAGCTTCGCCTCACTGCTATGCATCGACATGTTCAGCAGCGTCATCCGGAGTGAGCGTCCGTTCATCGCCTGACCGGACATCGACCCGACACCCCGCTGCGTCGCCGCCACGAGCAGTTCGCCGGACCCACACGACGGGTCGTACACGGTGTCCGTACTTTGCGGGCCGAGAACGTCCAACATGAACCTCACCACTGAGGGCGGCGTGAAGTGGCCACCGTGCCTGCCAAGATCGCGATTCATCCCCTCCAGCAGCACGTCGAACATCGACGCCGATCCCACCTTGTCCAGGTCGACCTCGTCGAAGAGCCTGACGGCCTCCACCAACTGCTGCTTGCCGGAAAAATCCAAATCGGCGGTAGTGACCAGCGGAACATCGTATCCTGGGAGGCGTATGTCGCGGAGTATCCGGTTCGCAGTCTCTGGAGACGGTTGTTGTGCGAACTCACGCCAACGTTCTCGATCTGTCGTCCGCAGGTACAACATGGCCATGATGAAGTCGAAGGCGGAGACGGGCTCGAGGTCGTTACGCAGAAGATTCATGATATGCCACAGCTGGCTCGTCCAGTCATGACGGACTTCTGCGCGAGCTTGAGCCTGCCTCGCTTGAGAGCCCCATGCGAACATGTCAGTGCCGCGGAGGAACCTGTCGCCGTAGGTCGTGCCGTGTGATTCGTCGGGGCGGAGGCTGTTGCGTGCGATCCTCCGCCGACTGAGCCAGTCCGCAACCTCGTCTGCGGCAAAGAATTCCTGTCCGGATACCGTGTTCGGCCGGGGAAAGTCGGCATGCCGCTTGCGCCAGTTGCTAGCCGCGCTGACATTGACTCCGGCCAGTTCCGCAATGTCGGTTAGGGTCACGTTCTGGCGATGCTCGGTCATGGGTGGCTCCTCGCCTATCAACGCTGCCGCAAGACTTCCGGGACCTGGTCTACCGAGCGCACGACGTCGGGCAGATCGCACGACATGCAATCGAACAGGCGGTAGATCGTGGTGTGGTCATCGATAAGATCACGCCGGTGGATCGGCTCGTAGTGCATAACGCGGTTGCGAAGTCGCAGCACTTGCTGAAGATCTGCGTACAAGGTACTGCGACGCCCCTGGTAGTTCGGGAAAGCCCGATGCAAGGCGGGAACCCACAACGCGCGGTCATACGCTCGGCTCATCAGTGACACCCAGAAGCCCAAGGTCAGCTCTGCGACGGTAGCATCCGAGTCCTGCGGTGAGCGCGGGGTCGTGACCTTCTCCTGAGCCTGCCGCACCAGGCGCCGCCCATGTTCGTTGAGCGGCGCCACTGCCCACCAGTCGGCACGTCCGAACCGAGCAAACAGCCTCTGGTGCAACGCGTTGCGCAAAGTGATCTCAGCGAAGTGAAGCAGCGGGTAGAACGCCATGGAGGCATGGATGTTCCACAAGTACAGCCGCCCTGCCGCGGCGTAGTCGCCGCCACACTCGACGAGGTACGAGGCGAACCGCGCTTCCGAGAGTGCCTTAACGATCCATCCGTCGTTGTCGTTGGCGAAAGTCATCTTGGCCCCCAGGGATCGATAGCCACAGCAGAGCCAGCTGTGGTACAGTGCACGAGTAGGCCCCAGGTCCGCCTCTGCTTCGGCATGCCGCCTGGGGCATTGTCTTTGGCGCACCCGATCTGGGATCGACGAGTCCTTCCGAGTGATCTCGCAGGAACCGTAGCGCCGATGCCTCGCCGAGGCAAGCGTACGCTCGCGTACTCAAATTTGTGAACTCCAGCTGCCGTGGCGTCGACCCACTCGGCAAGGAGTATCGACCGGGTGACCAGGTCGCCGTCCTGCTGATCCGCCGAACCTGCTCCGGACGCGACGGCTGAGAGCAGCAGAGCGAGCACACGCTCGTCGTGCACCGGAAACGTACGCGGTCGTAGACGACCAGTGATCCGGCGACAGCACGCGGTCACTGCGACGCCGGTGAGCGTTCCCGTTTCGTTGCGGAGCCCGCGCCTGGCCCGGGTATGGGCGGCGTCGAGCACGGCCGCACGTCGGAGCCAGGAACACCCCGCCTATGACGTCCAACTGCCACAACTGCATCAGTGCGTCCCGCTGCCAACGCTGGTACTTGCGCCGATGCCGACGCTCCTGCCGCTCGACAAGGTTGTTGCGCACCAGCACGCGATAGACAGTCTCCGACCCGGCGTCGGCGATATCCCCGTCTGCCCAGCTCATTGGACGATGCGCCGAGGCCCCCATCGCGGATGCGAACGACACAGCTCACACACCAGCGCTTCAACAACAGCGACCAGCCGGGGCGGGGAAGTCTTCGGCCGCCGTGACCGCGTCACCTAGCCCTGCTCACCCTCGGCCTCGAACCGCTTGAGCCAGGAATACACCGACTGCCGCGACGTCTCATCCACATAGCTGGTCACCGGAAGATCCGGCGATCTACCGACGATCACCAGACGGCAAGCATGTCGCGGGGCCAGCCTGCCCAGCATGTGTGACCGCGCGACCGCGTACCTACGAGCCGTAATCAGCCACGGGAAAGCCCGCCACTTCCAGAAGGATAGCCTCGATCTGGCCAATCCAGCGAGCAATCGCATCCGCGGTTGGTGTCAGCTCGTATGCGTGATGGTGGCAGGCCTGGCAAAGCGCAGCCCAAGCCAGATCTGCACGAGCCCCCATCTCGTCTCCGCTGAGAGCGCTGATCACGATGATCTTGGAGCGCATGTGGGCACGGCCGATCGACACTCCAAGCGCTTGGCACGAAGTCGTCACCATGCCTTCGATTGCCTGCCGCGCAAGGAACGCAGCCGATCGAACTGCCAGTCCTTCCGGTACGTGAACCGTGCCTTCGAGGACCTCCCGGGCACGGCGGAGCAACGCTTGCGTTGGAGTGGTCACGGCCGTTCCTCCAAGAGGTCTTCAACGGTCCGGCGGAGGTTACTGACAACACCGCGAGGGTCGGTGCCCACACCCGTGTGAACACCCGGTCCACAGACCCTGAGAGTGGCTTGTCGCCACGATCGATGCTCACACCACTGACTGTCTCGGCCGTCCAGCGCAAGACCGAGACGCTTACGAGTACGAGTTGCTGCTAACCACTGCGCCTCGATGACGGCTCGGTTCGCGCCAGCCGCGTAGCTGCGGGCGTAGAAGACGTCCCGCGCCGCAGCCTCGACGGCCATTCGGCACAGCCCCGGAAGCACTCTCGCCTGCACATCGGGAGGCACTGCCCGATCATTGGCGAGAGCTGTGGCGTCGCTGACGTATCGGCGTGCGGGGTCGAGGCAGAGACGGACCTCGACCGCCGAACCGAAGCCTCGGGAGATCTCCAGGATCCGCGCACCCGGAATGGCCATCCGCCTGAGCACCTCGGGCAAGCGATCGTCGTGGGAGAACACCACGACCTGCCGATCCCGCGCTATGTCAGCCAGGAGCCGGGCAAAACCGTCGATCTTCTCCGAGTCCATCGCCTGAATAGGATCGTCGAGTACGACGAAGCGGAACGGGCTGCAGTCCGCGGTGGCCCTCGGCAGGAACAGGGCCAGTGCGAGTGCGTGCAACTCACCCTGACTCATCACTCCGAGGGCGCCGGCGTGCTCACCGTCGAGCTCCGCGCGCAGTTCGACGTGACGGCGTGTTCCCTGCCCCTCCAGCGTGATCGCGCCCAGATCAACGTTGCTCTCCTGTCGGAGGGCCGCCCAGATCTCCTTCGAACGGTTGGCCAGCGGTTCAAGCCGCTCGTTGCGCAGTGCGGCCGCATTGTTCTTGACCCACTCACAGGCAGCTTTGATCGCTCGTACCGTCTTGTCTTGCGCGTCAGCTCGCGATCGGAGCTCGAGCCAGCGCGCAAGCTGTCGCGCCAATGGCGCCCAAGCGTCCTCGAGCCGCGTAATCGCCTCGGCGGCTTCAATCCTGAGCGCTGCGAAGGCCTCGACGAGTTCGAGATGCCGCTGTGTGAGGTGTTCGGCGAGCGCGAGGTCGTCCGCGGGGACATCGAGCCAGCGGCGCAAGGCCTCCTCGGCACGGGCAATCGTCGCTAGAGCGACTCCGGTGGGAGCGGCGATGGCCGGATACCGACCAATCAGCTCGCGAGCCTGCTGTCGAGCTGCGACAAGCTGCTCCCGGGCGGCACGCAGCTGAGCGATTTCGGCGCTTTCGCGTGCCAGCTCAGCCGTGGCTCGTTCGCGCCAGGCCACGTCGAGAGTTCCTTCCGCGCACACCGGACACGACTGGTCGCCGTGCGAGGAGTGGAGTTCGAGAGCTTGCGACAGCAAGGTCGTCCGCCGCTCTTCCCGTTCCGCCGACCTTGCTCCATGGTCGGCGACTGCCTGCACGCCCGCACGCAGATCAGCTACGACCTGCGAAACGCTATCCTGCAGTGGCACCGCCGCACGGCTCAAGATTCGCAGCCGAGCCAAAGGTCCCTGGTCCTGAGTGGCCCCGGTTGCCAACGCAGTGAGCACGCCAAGGTCCGGGGTCCGCTTGGCCAACTCGGCGAGCGCTGCCTTCGCCCGATCATCGTCGACGCCGGCCAAGGCAGCCTTCAACTGCTGGCCGCGTTCCTTGGTCTCACGAGCCAGCTCCTCGGCCTTCTTCAAGGCGGCGACGAGCCGCGCAGCCGCGTCGGTGATCTGCTCCAGCCCGAGGATTCGGGCGAGAGCGTCGTACAGCTGGCTCGGGCCAGCCTGCAACAGCCCACCCATCTCTTCGTAGGACAAGATCGGACGGTATACGTCGATCGCCGGGTTCCAGCCGAGCGCCGTCAAGCCGCGTTCCCGCCGCTCGCCGACCCGTTGGAGCCAGGTCGACCGGTCGGAAAGAGTGGCTCCGTCAGCCCAGTCGACGCCGACGGTCGCGGCACCGAAGTCGTCGACGGCAAGACCAACACGAATGGCGCACGGAGCAGGCTGATGCAGGTTGCGCCAGTCGGAAGACCAGTGCGCGTGCCTCTTCTGCCAGCGGTAACTGTCACCGGTCAGGGCCAGTTCCAGTGCCTCGGCGAAGCTCGACTTCCCCGACCCGTTACGACCAGTCACCACGGTGAGCCCGGGGCCCGGGTGCAATGACAACGTCGCCTCGGCTCCGATACCTCGGAAACCGGCGACTTTGATATCGGTCAGATACGCCCCGACCGGCGGCGGTCCGGGCTCCGGCAGCGGGCTTCCCCGCCTGCCGGTGTCGCCCGGCGATGTGAGCAGGACGGAGCCCAAAGCGTCATCGCCGAGCAGTGCGGCAAGGATCAGTTCTTTGGCGTCCTCGGCAAGCTCGGGGTCGGCGTCTGCCCGTTCGAGGACCAGGTCGGTCAGGGTCTTGTCGGTCACAATCGGCCACCTTTCACATCGGACCAGCTCGACGGTAGACATCCGAGGTCGCCAAGGCGGTATGACAGCTGATAAGGCGGGTTATCGGCACTCGATGTTGCACTAGCGACTCGCTCGTTAGTGTGATCGCTGTACACACGACCGGACAGGAGGGCCCTGATGGCGCACGCGACACCACAGCAGGCCCGCCTTCTGATGTCCCTGCCAGAGATCGCCGAGATGGCGGGAGTGCAACGCCCGGTGGTCACGACCTGGCGCCGCCGCCACCTGGACTTCCCGGTCGCGGCGACCACCATTGAGGGGCGACCGCTGTTCGACGGCCGCGAAGTGTGCGCGTGGCTGGTCGGCACCGGTCGCGCACAGCGCGCGGAAATCGAGCCGGACCTGCAGGTATATGCGCTCGCCGCGGTCGCGCAGCAGACGGGTACCGAGCGCCTGCTCACCACCGCCACGGCGCTGCTCTGCCTGCAGCACCTTGACGGAGAACCATTGCGAGGTGCCACTTCGGTTGAGCTGATCGAGCGAGCGCAGGCCGTGGACGTCGACGACTGCATGCTCGGCTCGGAGATCGCTGACGACCCGGACGGCGCTGCAGCACTCGTGAACGCTGTAGACGACCTCGTCGAAGCCGCTTGGGGAGCGCAGCCGGCATTCGAGCGCCTTCTCACCGTCGTGGGGCGACTCTCCGGTTCGGGCGCCGACCGATTTCATCCCCACCTACCGCACCTCATGGCAGGGTTGTCGGGCGCCTCGCGGCATACCGACCAGGCCGGATCTGTTCGCATCGCCGATCCGTGGGCGGGCCGGGGCGACCTGCTTCTGGCCACCGCGGCGCTCCTCGGTGAGGCGCACAATCCCGTGTTCGTCGCCGCCGAACGAGACAAGTGCACCTCCCGGCTCCTGAGACGGCGGCTGCGCGTACACGGTTTCCCGGCCGAAGACATCGTCGTGACCAACAACTTCGACGACGAGGTCGCTCCCCCAGACGCCCTTGTTACCGCGTTGCCCTATCTCTCAGGTGAGGAAAGATCGGTGAACGCGGCTCTCGACACCATCGACAGCCTGTCGCTCTGGCTGGCTCCTGGACGTACGGCGGTCATACTTGGCCCCGCAGAAGCACTGACGGCCGGTCTCAAGCCGTACACCGCCGAAGAGCGGCTGCGCGCGAAGCTGTTGGCCAGCGGAATGGTCGAGGCGATCTTGCGGCTCCCCGGTGGCATGGTGCCTGCCCGGCCCGGTTACGACACGGCGCTGTGGGTCCTCACCGCGAACCCGGACCCGCGTGCCCAAGGCTGGGTACTCCTGGGTGACATCTCGGATCAGGAACTGTCCGCAGAGGTGGTCGACGCGTGCACTACCGATGTGGTCACATGGCATCGCGACGGGTACCGACCGACCACACATTCCCGTCGCCACTTTGTCCAGGTCGCGGTGCGCGATCTTGTCGAACCGCCCCGTCCGCTCACGCCAGTGCCCATGCCCAGCGTGCGCGAACGCGTTGTTGTCGTGCCGCAGACCGTCGCACGGCTGAGGGAGCTTGAAGCGGTGCTCGCTCGCCCCCGGAGCACACCGGAGCCGATCGAGAGCGGCCTGGTCATCGCCGAAGATTCGAACGGTCAACGCGCTACGGTCGGTGCCCTCATGCGACGCGGCTGGTTGCGGCTGGGGCAAGGCAGCAGAATCGCCACCGAGCACCTTTCCTTGGACGGCCATCATCCGGTCCTTGGTCCGATCGACTTGTCTTCCCAGAGTTCGCCTGGCCTGATCGACCGAGCCGTGTTGGCTACCGAGTATCCTCGCGCAAGCCTCACCGAACCGGGCGACGTGCTCGTCACTCTCACCCCCGAACCAGCCGTCTACCTCGACGAGCGCGGATTTTCCGTCATCCGGTTTCCGGTCCGCCGCCTACGTGTGACACCGAACGGCCAAGCCCGATGCCCGCCCGCCGTGCTCGCCGCGCTCTTGGAGACCTCCCTCCGGGCGCGGACCGCGGGTGCCGTCCGGCCGGCGCGCAAGCTCGTCGACTGGGAGCTACCAGTCCTGTCCGCCGCAACCGCAGCGCAGCTGGATGCGCTGCTTAAACGCATCGCCGCTCAAAGACGACAAGTCCAAAGCGAATTGGATTCACTCGACGAGCTGTGGCGGATCGCCACCGCGGGCATCACGAACGCTACGTTGACCTTCCCACGATGAACAGGAGCGCAATGCCACCCCGGAAGAAGAAGCCTGAGCAACCCCAGACGATGCGGGAGTTGCACGACATCCTGTGGAAGTCGGCCGACAAGCTGCGCGGTTCGATGGACGCGGCGCAGTATAAGGACTTCGTGCTCGGGCTGGTATTCCTCAAGTACGTGTCGGACGCGTTCACCGAGCGCCGCGACCAAATCCGCACTGAACTCGTCGAGCAGGGTGTCCCGGAGACCAGGATCGAAAGCTTCCTGGGCGACCAGGACGAGTACACGGGTCACGGGGTGTTCTGGGTGCCCGAATCCGCGCGCTGGGACAACCTCGTGCGGGAAGCCGGCGACAATCCCGGCGAGAAGATCGATCAGGCCATGGACGAGATCATGAAGTCCAACGAGTCACTGACCGGGGTCCTGCCGAAGATCTTCAACCGCGACAATGTCGACCAGATCCGCCTCGGCGAACTACTTGCGCTTATCAGCGACGCCCGCTTCACCGGCCATGGCGATCGGCCTGCCCGCGACGTGCTGGGCGAGGTCTACGAGTACTTCCTGGAGAAGTTCGCCCGCGCCGAAGGAAAGCGTGGTGGCGAGTTCTACACGCCGAGTTCGGTGGTCAAACTGCTTGTGGAGGTGCTAGAGCCATACTCGGGGCGCGTCTACGACCCGTGCTGTGGATCCGGGGGCATGTTCGTGCAGGCCGAGAAGTTCGTCACCGCCCATCGAGGTCGCCGCGAAGACTTGTCCGTGTATGGCCAGGAGGCCAATGAACGCACCTGGCGGCTGGCGAAGATGAACCTCGCCATTCACGGCATAAGCGGCAATCTCGGCCCCCGCTGGGCCGACACCTTCCGTGAGGACAAACACCCCGACGTCAAGGCCGACTTCATCCTGGCGAATCCGCCGTTCAACATGTCCGACTGGGCTCGTCGCCCCGACGACGCCCGCTGGCGCTACGGCACTCCGCCTGCCGGAAATGCGAACTTCGCCTGGCTGCAACACATCGTGTCCAAACTGCGCGAGACGGGCAGTGCAGGCGTGGTACTCGCGAACGGCTCCATGTCGTCACAGCAGTCCAGCGAAGGTGACATCCGAGCCGCCATGGTTGAAGCGGACCTCGTGTCGTGCCTCATCGCCTTGCCTCCACAGCTGTTCCGTACTACACAGATCCCGGCATGTCTGTGGTTCTTCGCCGCGAACAAGGGACCACAGGGCTCGAAGCGGCTGTCCGAGCGACGAGGCGAGATCCTGTTCATCGACGCCCGCAACATGGGCGTCTTAGTCAACCGCACCGAACGCGAACTAACCGCGGACGAGTTAGCCAGGATCGCCGGTACCTATCACGCCTGGCGCGGCACCAAATCTGCTCGTGAAGCAGGCTTGAAGTACGAGGACGTCGCTGGCTTCTGCTACTCAGCTACCACTGAGGAAATCCGCACCCACGACCACATTCTTACTCCTGGTCGCTACGTCGGCTCTGCCGATCTGAACAACAACGACGCCGAACCCGTCGACGAAAAGATCGAAAGACTAACGAAGCAACTCTACGCCCATTTCGACGAATCAGCCCTCTTAGAGAAGGTCGTCCGTGAACAGCTGGGGCGAATCAATGACTGATCCGATCCGGGCAAACTTCGGCCAGTTGATCGAAGACGGTCTTTTAGAGATCGGCGACGGCTATCGAGCCAAGCTAGAAGAGTTGGGTGGCACCGGCCCGATATTCATGCGCGCTGGATGCATGAAAGCAAACGGATTTGACTGGTCAGAAGCCGAGCGATTCAATGTAATGTCGGTGTCGAAATATCAGACCAAAATTGGCCGCATCGGAGACACGGTCGTCACAACAAAGGGCAACAGCGTAGGTCGCACAGCCTACGTAGGACCCGACATTCCAGCATTTGTTTATTCTCCACATTTGAGCTACTGGAGAAGTCTGGATCGAGGAAAGATTATTCCAGAATTCTTATATTACTGGTCAAGAGGAGAAGAATTCTCCCGCCAACTCCGCGCCCTCGCCCATGGAACAGACATGGCACCATATCTCAGCCTTACCGACCAGCGCAGGATGCTCATCAGTCTCCCCCCTCCTTCAGTTCAGCGCGGGATCGCATTCACCCTTCGTGCACTAGACGACAAAATTGCCGTCAACGATCGAATCGCCGACTCATACGAGGCCATTGTAGCGTTTCATTTCGAGCAACTCGGCTCAGACATTGAGGCATCGTATGGGTCGGTGCCCGCTTCGGAAATGGTCGAGTTTAACCCAAAGACCGCTGCGCCAATTCGAACCGATGCAGTATACCTTGACATGGCAGCACTGCCCACCAAAACCGCACGAGTCCGCAATTATAGCCGTAGGCAGCCAAAGCCAGGGACGCGTTTCCGAAACGGTGACACTGTAATGGCACGAATCACTCCATGCTTGGAGAATGGGAAAACCGCATTCGTCGATTTCTTGCCGGAAGGAGAAATCGGAGTTGGTTCAACTGAATTCATTGTAATGCGGCCTCGACCTGGGGTTCCTGCACACTTCCCTTACTTTCTTGCACGCAGTCAGCGATTCCGAACCATCGCAATCAGGAACATGGTCGGTTCGTCGGGCAGACAACGAGTATCCGCCGCCCAGATGCAAGATGTTCCTCTAGTGCGCCCGAAGACCAGCGAGCTGTCCAAGTTCGACGAAGTGGCTTCACCGGCATTCGCCCACATGAAGTCGCTAGGCCAGGAGTCGAAGACATTAGCCGAACTCCGTGACTTGCTCCTACCTAAGCTCATGTCCGGAGAGCTACGAGTCAAAGATGCCGAAAGACTGGTGGAGGACATGGTATGAACGGCGACTACTCCGAAGCCGCTTGGGAGGAACTCGCCCTCGAAGCGCTCGGTGAGCTCACTTGGCACCTGACCGAAGGCAAGAAGATCGCCCCAGGCTCAGGCGAGCGGGAGTCCTGGCAGGACCTGGTCCTTCACGACCGGCTTAGGCGCGCGGTCGCGCACCTGAACCCCGAACTGCCCACCTCAGCCGTCGACGAAGCCGTCAAGATACTGGTCACCGCGACCTCCAGGGACGCGAAGGCGGAGAACCGGCAGGTGCACGAGTACCTGACCAAGGGTATCCGCAAGGTCGTCTACACCGACTCGTTCGGCGCAGAACAGAACCCGACCATCCGCGTCATCGGCGCCGAACGAGCCGATAACGACTGGCTGGTAGCCAACCAGGTCACAGTCGTGGATGGCGAACACAAGCGACGCTTCGACGTAGTCCTCTACCTCAACGGACTACCCATCGCGATATTAGAGCTCAAGAAGGCCAGCGACGCCCATGCGGACTTGTCCGGGGCACACGCGCAAATCATGACCTACGTGGATGAACTGCCGCTGGCGTTCCGCTACAACATGGTCTGTGTAGTTTCCGACGGGATCACCGCGCGATACGGCACCGCGTTCAGCTCTTTCGAGCAGTACTTGCCGTGGAACGTCAACGAAGAGGGCAAGCCGGTCAAGCAACCGCCGACGGACGACTCCGAGCTGGCGCTGAACCTGCTGCTGTACGGCCTGTTTGACCAAGACCGCATGCTCGATCTTCTTCACAACTACGTCGCTTTCGCTGACGACGAGCACGGCGTGGTGAAGCGAGTCGCACGACCGCATCAGTACTTCGCCGTAACCAAGGCAGTCGACAAGACCGTCGAAGCCGTGCGTGGACACGGGTTGGGCGGCGTCGTCTGGCACACCCAGGGATCGGGCAAGTCCATCGAGATGGAGCTCTACGCCAACCAGGTGCTCAAGCACCCAGCGCTGGGCAACCCGACCATTGTGGTCATCACCGACCGGTCCGACCTCGACGACCAGCTTTTCACGACGTTCGAAACCAGCGGGCTGCTGCCGACCAAGCCCCTCCAGCTGAACTCACGAAGCCAGTTGCGTGAGGAACTCGGCAACCGCACCATCGGCGGCATCCTGTTCACCACCTTGCAGAAGTTCGGCCGTACCAAGGAAGAAAAGGAGTCCGGACGCAGTCATCCGCTTCTGTCGGAACGGCACAACATCATCGTCATCGTCGATGAAGCCCACCGCAGCCACTATGACGACCTCGACGGCTATGCCCGGCACCTGCACGACGCTCTGCCCAACGCCACGATGATCGCGTTCACCGGCACGCCGATCTCCGGTGTGAAAGACACGCGCAAGGTCTTCGGCGACTACATTGACATCTACGACCTGACCCGTGCGGTGACCGACGGCGCGACCGTGCCGGTGTTCTATCAGAGCAACCATATTCCGGTGAACCTTCCCGAGGACATCGACCCCGAGATCATTGACGAACGGGCCGACGACGCCACCTCTGGTCTGGACGACGCCGAACGGATCCGTATCCAGCGGGCCGTCGCCGCGATGAACGAGCTTTACGGTGCTCCGGACCGCCTGCGCGAACTCGCCAGACATATCGTGAACCACTGGGAAGAGCGCTCCGGCCAGATGCGCAAGTTCATCGGGGCCAACGGCAAAGGCATGATCGTCGGCGCAACCCGTGAGATCTGCGCGCGGCTGTACGACCAGATCATCGAGCTGCGACCGAAATGGCACCACGCCGATGTCGACAAGGGGCTCATCAAAGTCGTCTACACGGGTGACGCCACCGAAAAGAACACGGTCATCAAGAAGCACATCCGCCGGCCGTCACTGAACAAGGCCATCCAGCAGAGGATGCGCGAGATTGACGATCCGCTCCAGCTGGTGATCGTGCAGTCCATGTGGCTGACCGGGTTCGACGCGCCACCGATGCACACGCTCTACCTCGACAAGCCTATGCGTGGTGCGGCACTGATGCAGGCGTTGGCACGGGTCAACAGGACGTTCCGGGCCAAGGAGGACGGGCTGCTCGTCGGTTATGCCCCGCTCACCGAAAACTTGTACGCAGCGCTCGCCGAATACAGCGCCACCGATCAAGAGACCAAGCCGCTCGGCCGAGACATCGACGACGCATTGGCCCAGGTCCGCGAGCTCTACGAAACGATCTCTTCCATCATCCTCGCCCGATTCAACTGGCGTGCGGGGCTGGCCTCCGGACACCCGAAGGCGTTTATCAACACCGTACTCGGCGCGGTGGACTACCTACGCAGCCCGGACAACCCCGACAACAAGATCGAAGGCGAAGAGCTGTCGGCGGCGGAGCGGTTCCGGCAGGCGTCGGCAAAGCTGGCGCGGTTCTACGCGCTGTGTTCGTCGACCGGTGAGATGAACCCCTACCGCGACGGCATCGCGTTCTTCGAGGCGGTCCGGGTGTGGATGGCGAAATTCGACGCGGAGGAGCGCGCCGCCAGCGGCAAGCCGATCCCCGCCGACGTCGCGTTGTATCTGCGGCAGCTCACGGCGGGAGCGATCGAAGCCAGCGGCGTGACCGACCTTTACGAGGCCGCGGGGTTACCCAGGCCGAACCTGTCACATCTGGACGACGAGTTCATCGCGCGGATGCAGGCGGCCCGTAATCCGCACCTGGCGATCGAAGCCTTGCGGCGGCTGATCGAGCAAGAGATGCGCAAGGTCACCAGGCACAACGTCGTGCGCCAGCAGAGCTTCTCCGACCGACTCATCGAACTGATGAACAAGTACACCAATCAGAACCTGACCGCAGCCCAGGTGATTGCCGAGATGGTCGCCATGGCCAAGGAGGTTTCCGCCGATGGCCGTCGTGGTGAGCAGTTCAGCCCGAATCTGACAGCTGATGAACTGGCGTTCTACGACGCGGTCGCACAGAACGAGTCGGCGGTCGGCGAGATGGGAGTGGGCAAACTGGCCGACATCGCGCGTGACCTCGTGCGGTCGCTTCGTCGTGACGTGACCACTGACTGGGTGTCCCGTGACGATGTCCGCGCAAAGCTTCGCAGCACCATTAAGCGTCTCCTTGCCGTCCACGGCTACCCGCCCGACGCAGAGCCTACGGCTACGCAGCTGGTGCTGACCCAGATGGAGACCTTCGCCGAGGAGTGGTCGCCGAACAAGGACTGACCTCCATCCGACGTACACGGTCACACCATCGGACGACTTGCATAAACTTGGAAAACTTTGTAATCTCCAAGTGTTCGAAGTAGTCAATGAGCGGAGCCGTGATGAAGACCTACCCCGTCAAGCTGGAAACCGACGTGTTCGAGTACCTGCAAGAGCAGGCGCGTCCGTTGGAGAGCGTAAGCGATGTCCTGCGGCGCCTGCTGAAGCCGGGTAAGCCTCGCCCCAGGAAGGTCAATGAGCCGCCGAGTCATATCGTGCGACGACCCGGCGCCTTGACGCCACTACTCGAAGCCGGTGTACTCGAAGCCGACGACGACCTGGTTCACGAACAGCCCCGCAAGGGCTTGGTTCACCGGGGAACAGTCACTGCCGACGGCTGGGTCCGGGTCGGTGAACAGGACTTCCCCCAGCCGTCTCCGGCGCTAAAGGCCTGCGTCGGACATGAGATCAACGGCTGGGCCAAGTGGACACACCAGCGCTCCGGTCATTCACTCGAAGCACTCCAAGCAGCACTCTGACCGAAAGACAACCGGGCGCGCTCTACGGCCCTTCAACGGCTCTGAACGGAACCTCGCCGAGGGGGGGGGGGGTTTTTTTGGAAGTTAGTGGGCGGAGGGGGGGGCGGGGGGGGGCGCGACGGGGGGAACAGAAACCAACCACCCGCCCCCCCGCGCCCCCGAGCCCGCCCCCCCCACACCACAACCCC
>NZ_JBHYIQ010000013.1:79086-131310 GCF_042739895.1 Amycolatopsis sp. NPDC059021 | reverse complement strand
CTCTCAAATACAACCACGGGCCCGCTATCCCCCCCCAGACATTTGCTTTCACCTCAACACCCCCTTTGTGTTAAATTTTTTTGCAGAATACGGCCGCGCGATGGCGCGCCTGGTTCACGCCGAAGGGGTCAAGTCCAACGGAGCCCACGGCGGACGCCGGCCCGTGACCACTCACGATCCGTCCAAGCACCAGCGTGTGCGGTCAGGCACCTTGTGGCCGGGCTCCAGGCAACCCGAAAAACGACTCGATGACAACTTCTGCCGACACGAATCCCCAACCCGACCCCCATTCTTCGATGATCTCGGCGAGGACACTTGGGATCAAGCCTCCCGTCGATATCACTGAGTCACGCGGGGTGGCAGGTCCCAGGCCTGCCACCGAACGAGCCACTCCAACCGGGCATCGAAGTGCAGTGCCTTCAGGCAAGCGGTCGGCAGTCTCACACTGGACAAGGCTGGGACCTACAGCAAGAGGTAACACGTGTCCTCGCCGCGCCGATCGCCTTCAAAGGAAGACTCGTCCAATATGTCGGCCGTATCCTCCGCGCCCACTCCGGCAAGACGACCGCCGAAGTCCACGACTACCATGACGTCGCCACCGGCGTGCTGGCATCGTCATTGACAAAACGCGCGCCCGGCTACACACCAGCCTCGGCTTGCCCGATCCGCGCCGCGGATAGCTCCTACAGCTGATCGAAGAAGTCTTCGTCCACTCGTTTGAGCACGAACGTGCTTTCGTCCTGGACGCCCACATTGTGCAGGATCATCAGCTCGGCCAGCCTACGACCGTCGATCAACACGATCCGATTGGGAATACGCTCGACATACGATCGCGCGTCCGCACTGAATCGGCTGGTCGTGATGAACACACCGCGATCGGCCTGCTGGCCATGCAACGCGCCAACGAACGCCTGGATGTCCGGACGCCCTACCGCGTGGTCGGACGCGTACCGCTTGGCCTGCACATACACGCGATCGAGCCCGAGTACATCCTGCCGGACGACTCCGTCGATGCCGCCGTCACCGGAACCACCCCAATGTTCGGCAGCGCCGGCGCGGCCGCCATACCCCATCGCGGTGAGCAGCGTCAGCACCAGGCGCTCCAGAAATACAGGCGCCTGATCGAGAACCCGTTGGAGCACCTCGGAGGCCAGAGCTTCGTTGATCTCCTGCACGGCCTTCTCGATGGCCTCCGGAGGTGTGCCACCTGAGCCGTCGTCCGACTCAGTGACATCACCGGCAGTATCTCGGCTTGTCACCCGCGTACGGCTGCGGAAGTCCCGGTATTCCTCGAACTTGCCGAGCAGCTTGATGTCGATGCGGTCAGGGTGTTCGGCGAGCATCTCCTTGCCACGCGAAGTGATCTGGACATGCCCGCGCTTCGGACGAGCGAGGAGGCCCGCCTGAAACAGATGGGTGATCGACCACTGAACTCGACTGTCGAACCGCGACTTGCCACTGGGAAGAGTGTCGGCGTGATCCTCATCCATTACTTCAAGCTCTTTTGCGACGGGTTCGCGGATTTCCCGCCAGTGCCGCGTCTGACCATCCGACAGTGCACGCAACACGGGAACCCAGAACGCCTGGAACTCCGGGACAGCCATCTACACCTCAACCCCTCGCGCCGTCGTCACGTCACTATGCCCCGCCACCGCCACCGTGATCAACGCCTGGCGCCGCTCATGGAGCCCTGAGGCAAGGATTTCCATCCGATCGCGTCGTCGAGGTGTTGTTCCATCGCTTCTGCCGCGGTCAGCCGAACTTGGCTGCTTTGGGTTCTTGAATGAAGGCTTGTCAAGCCGTGGGAGTGTAGTGGCGCGGGCTTTGGTGTCGCGGGACGTGATGGCTGCAGTCGGGGGCGTGGCGACCTCGACACACGCTCCGTTGTTGCCGCTGCTGTAGCTGCTCTTGCGCCAGTTCGGCACCGGGAGGTCAGTCATGACCGCCCCCTTCTGATCGCCCAGGTCCTAGATCTGTCGACATAGCGAGCAGGTCGGCCGGACGCTCGAAGTACACGCTGCCGCGCTCGTTCTCCACGTAGATGAGATCGATGTCCTCCACGTTCGGGAACTTCAGCATCGTGAACGGACCGTTCATCGCCGCGTGGGCACCACCGCTGAACGGGACAATCTGGATCTTGGCGTGCTGCTTCCCGACGACAGCGATCAGGTACTCCAGCTGGTTCCGCATCACATCCGGCTCACCGACGACCCGGCGGACGGCGACAGCCGATTTCCACTAGTGCTTCTATGATGCGGGCATCGTGGAACCCGTTGACCGACTCTCGCCTGACTTGATGCCGTTGTGGCGGGCTGTGCACGAGAGGTTATCGTCCGGGCTGCCGGTGAGCCGGGTGAGGGTCGGGCTGCTCGACGACGAGGAGCGGGCGGCGATCGCGGATCTGCTCGGGGCGGAGCGGCTGCCTGGTGAGTACGCCAACATCGCGCTCGACAAGCTTGACCAGGCGCTTCGCGAGGTGACGGGACTCGAGACCCGGGACGTCGTCGCGAAACTCATAGGCCCGGTCGGAAACCGCGCTGACGAGCGGCGGCGGGCTGCGGCGGAGCGGGAAGAGTTGTGGACGTGGCTGGCAGAACATCCCGTGGTGGCGGCGCAACCGGCGCTGATGGACTGGGTGGCTGGGGTACGCCGAACTGGACTTGTCGACAAGTCGATGAAACGCACACGTGAGGAGTTGGGGCGGGCCTTGCGGGTGTTGGGTGAGTTGCCCGCGGCCGGGGTGCCGTTGCCGGTGTTCGCCGACGCGGTGCTGGGCGAGACGCATGCGCTGGATGAGGGCACGAGGTGCGCGGGCCTGGTCACCAGGGCGTTGGCGGCGATTTACGACGTCGCGCCGCCGGTGGACGCGCCGGAGCGGCGGGCGTTGTGGGAGCGGGCCGGAATCGCGGACGACGAGTTGTCCTCGACGGTGCTCGCTGCTGGGCTCCGTTTGCGCGGTGACGACGTCGTGAGCCGGATCCTCCAGGCATGTGCGGAGGCGGGGACGGCCGCTGTCCTGACGTTGCAGCAGCTCAGGGCTACCGAAAGCATCAAAGCGCCCGAACGGGTCTGGGTGTTCGAGAACCCGAGTGTGCTGGCGCTCGCACTGGACAGGTTCAGTACAGCCTGTCCACCGGTCGTGTGTATCTCCGGGTGGCCCAGTAGCGCGGGGATTCTGCTGCTCAGGCGCCTCGGCGAGGCCGGTGCCCAGCTGCGTTACCACGGGGACTTCGACGGCGAAGGGCTGCGGATCGCGGCGAACGTCGTGGCCAGGACCGGGGCGGTACCGTGGCGGATGACCAGCGCCGACTACCTCGCTGCGGCCGGGGACGGTCCGCCGGTCGGGCGGGTCACGCCGGCGCCGTGGGACGCCGAGTTGGCTGGGCACCTGGTCAGGGTGGGTAAGACGGTTCCCGAGGAGCGTGTCGCGTCGGCGTTGCTCGACGAAATGGCCCAAGCCTGAAACTGTCGGTGCCAGCCCGTACCGTGGTCGGCGACCAGACTGTGGGAGGCAGGATGGACCCGATCCGTGTTCCGCCCGAGATGTTCCGCTTCACCAGCGGCGAACGGGCCGAGCTGTATGTGTCGGTGCTGCATGCCTTCGGCGAGGCCAACGAGCGGCTCGAAACGGCGCTGGGGCTCGACGACGTCCGCGCGCGGTTGCGATCGGTGGGCTGGCTCGACGCGCTGGAGGACGAGGATCTCGCCAGGGCGCTCGACCAGCTCCGCGACTGGGACCTCGTCGACGTCATCCAGAATCACTCCGAGAACTACCGTACAGCGACCGAGTACGAGCGGCGCAATCTTCAGTATTCCCTTACACGGCAAGGTGAAGCGGCCTTCGCCGGGGTCGTGCACGCGCTGAGTGTGCTCGCCTCGACGGGTGCGTTGCAGACAGCCGTGCTCGACGCGATCTCCGATCGGCTCGGTGATCTCGTGCGCGAACTCGACGGCGGGTCGGATCGGCGGGTCTTCAGCACGCTGACCGAGTTGGAGGGCCATCTCGAAGCGCTGCGGGGAAACACCAAGCAGTTCAACGGCGAACTCCAGCGGCTCCTACGAGCCGACGGTGCGAATCTGGCTACCTTCCACGAGGTGAAGGCCTCTACGGTCACCTATCTCCAGGAGTTCCTGACCAATCTCGAACATCGCACGCACGGGATCGCGGTCCGGATCCGGCAGGTCGAGGAACACGGGGTCGGGCTGATGCACCAACGTGCGCTGCTCGGCGCCGATCTCCCGCAGCTGTCCGGCACGGATCCGGGGCCGGAGTGGCTGACGCATCGCCGGGCCCGCTGGGAAGGGCTGCGGGCCTGGTTCCTGCCGGCGGACGGCGCGCAACCACGGGCCGAGCAGCTGCATCTCGTGGCGCGGCGGGCGATCATCACGCTGCTCCAGGTGCTCGACCGGATCACCGAATCCCGGCGGCGGGCGAGCAGTGCGGTGGCTGATTTCCGTGAGCTGGCAAGGTGGTTCACCGTCGTCCCGGCCCAGGACGATCTGCATCGGTTGTGGTCGACCATGTTCGGGCTGAGTTCGGCGCGGCACGCGCATCTCGCCCATCCCGATCCCGAGTTGGTCAGCTCGACGTCGTCGTGGCGGGACGCACCGCCGGTCGAGGTGTCGCCTTTGCTGCGCACAGCGGGGAAAACCGAGCGGTTCGCGCGCACGGGACGGGTTCGCGACGTCGCCGCGGTCCGCGCGGCCAGGGCGGAGCAGGCGCGTGCTGAGCGGGCGGAACTGGAGGCCGCGTGGGACATGCTCGACACCGGCGGCGCGGTCCGGCTCTCCGCGTTCGCCCGGCTCGATCACGCGGTGTTCGAGCGGTTGCTCGATCTGTTGGGCAGGGCGCTCAGCAACGCGCCGGAGCGCAACGGCGTGCGGCGGGGCACGACGTCCGACGGGCGGATCGAGATTCTGTTGTGGCCGCCTCAGGACGGCGCGGTGGCCCGGCTGACGACGCCGCAGGGACAGTTTTATGGTCCTGATTACGAACTCGAGATCCGGGCCGACGGTGGGCGCCGAATACAGCGCGCGAGTGGGGGCCGGTCATGAGCCAGCTCGCCAACCAGCTGGTGATCGCCGAGAAAGAAGAGGTCGCCCGCGGCATTCGCCAGTTGCTCGCTACACCCCTGCTCACCGAGCGGGGCCAGCCGGAGGCATTCGAGCTGGTCCGGCGCCGGCGCGAGCCGATCCGGCAGTGGTTCGACTACTACTGCGGCTGGACGCTGACCGTCGAACCACGCCTCGGCTACGCCCGGCTGGTCAAGGTCCGTGTCGCCATGGACCCCGGCCGTCCCGCCCGGCGGCTCCGGTCGGGTCGAGCACCGTTCGACCGGCGACGGTACGTCCTGTTGTGCGTGGTCGCGGCCGAGTTGCTCGCGACGCCGGTGACCACCATCGGTCTGCTGGCCAAGCGGGTCAGCCTGGCCACCAGTTCCGACGAGGTCGTCGCGGCTTTCGACACGTCGAGCCGCGGTGAACGGATGGCGTTCGTCGACGTCCTCCGGTTGCTGGAGTCCTACGGCGTCCTCGAGGTGGTGGACGGCACGACCGAGGCGTTCGTGGAATCGGCGGAGGCCAAGGTGTTGTATCAGGTCGACGCGACGTTGCTGCTCCGTCTGCTCGCTGCCCCGGTCGGGCCGTCCCGCCTGGCGGTGCCGGCCGACGAAGTGGCGCTGCGCTTCGAAGAACTCGTCGCCGCGGTGTCGCGCGAGCGTCGCTACGGCCTCGCTTCGGGGGCACACGACGACACGGCGAAGCGCTCCGAGGTCCAGCGGAATCTGTGGCTCAGACACTCGGTGTTCCGGCGGCTGGTCGACGACCCGGTGCTCTACTTCGAGGACCTCTCCGCCGACGAGCACGCCTACCTCTCCTCCCCCACCGGACGGCAACTTCTCCGCCGCGCCGCCGAACAAGGAGGTTTCGCACTGGAAGAGCGAGCAGAAGGCGTACTACTCGTCGACGTCGACGGCATCGCGACCGACACGCGATTCCCCGACGACGCGAGCAACGCCAAGGTCGCCGCCCTTCTTCTGCTCGATGCACTGACCGGCCCGATGACGATCGAACAACTGCAGGCAGCAGCGGCGGAGCTACTCGAACGTTTTCCGCGCTGGGCCAAGAGTTACCGCGGCGAGGACGGCGTACGGCAGCTCACAACCGACGCGCTGGCCGTGTTGACGGCGTTCGGCCTGGCGCAGCTGACTTCCGGTCTCGTCCGTCCCCTTCCGGCTGCAGCACGCTACGCCGTGCGCGGCGCCAGAACCTCCGACTCCGAGGAGAATCCGGTATGACTGTGACCGAACTTCCTCGCCCCGCACGCGAAGAGCCCGGCGCGTCGGCGCCCCGGTGGGTCCCGACGCGCGCCGGAATTCTCAATGTCTGGCGCTACTACGACGAAGTCTTCGAGTTCCACCAAGGACGTCTGCTGCTCCGAGGTCCCAACGGGAGCGGCAAATCGAAGGCACTCGAACTGTTGTTGCCGTTTCTCTTCGACGCGAACCTGCGAGCCAACCGCTTGTCGACGTTCGGCACCGGCGAGCGCACCATGCACTGGAACCTCATGGGCGAAGGAGCTTCCGGCACGACACGCGTCGGCTATGTGTGGCTGGAGTTCCGGTTTCCCGGGCGCTGGTTCAGCTGCGGGGCGCGGCTGCAGGCGAGCTCGCACACCACGACAGTGCATCCGGACTACTTCACCACCGAGCAGCGCATCGGCATGCCCGATGGGCTCAGCCTGGTCAACGACGCCGGTCAGCCGCTGACGAAAAAGGCGCTGGAGGAACAGCTCGGTTCCCACGGGACAGTGCATGCGAGCGCCAGTGACTACCGCGCGGAAGTCCGGTCGACGCTGTTCCCCACCTTGACCGAGCAACGTTTCGACGCCTTGATCACCGCGTTGCTCCAGCTGCGAACACCCAAGCTGTCGCAGCGGCTCGACCCCGCGTTGTTGTCGACGTTGCTCTCGCGCGCACTTCCTCCCTTGGGGCAGCAGGAAATCGCCGAACTCGCCGAGGGGTTCGAACGGCTGGACAAGCAACGCGAACGGCTTGCCACACTGGAAGAAGAGGTCACGGCGACCCGGACATTGGCGTCGCGGCAACGAACCTATGCCCAACGCGTGCTGCGAGCGAGCGCGGCCGAAGTGACCTCGGCAACCCACGAACTGGAGAAACTGTCCAAGGCCGCGCGACAGTCCGCCGAGCAGTACGAAATCGTTGCCCGGCAAAAGGAAGACGCCGAGCACCGCATCGAAACCCTCACACAGGAAATCGGCACGGCCGAGGCCCGGAAGACCGGGTTGACCGAAAGCGAGGCCTACAAACAAGGTCAGGAGCTCGATCGACTGCGCCAGCGCACAACCGAAGCGCGAACGCAGGCCGAGAAGATCCGGGACGACGCGGGCAAGAAACGAACCTATGCCGACCGTGACGAGCAGGAGCGCCACGACGCCGAACGGACCGCACACCGGCAAGCCGAGATCGTCCGGACGCAGGAAATCGAGACACGCCAGGCCGCTGCCCGCGCCGGCCTGACGAGCGTGCACGGCGAAATCACGGCACACCTGGACACCGAGCCGGTTTCCGCGCGGCCCTTGCTGCGCGCGGCGGTACGCGGCAAGGAGGAGCAGCTGCGCGCGGTCGGCCAAGCCCTCGACAGTCACGAGCGCGCGATCGAGCGGCGTCAGGAGGCGGAGGAGGACCTCGACAGCGCACGGTCGGCGTACTCCGCGGCGCAGGAACAGCTCGACGCCGCGGCACGCGACCGGGACGCCGCGCTGCACGACCTGAGCGTCCGGCTGGTGGAGTGGGCCGAGGCCTGTGATGAGCTGGCGTTCCCCGAACCCACGGCCCTTCTCGACCACCTCGACTCCGAGACCTCACTGCTCACCGCGGTGGACGCCGTCGCGTCGCCGATCCTGGAAGAGATCACCCGCCAGGAAACGACCCGGACGACAGCGCTGGCCACGGCACGCGAACAACGGGATCACTTCGCCGCCGAAGTGGATCGGCTGCGTACCGAGGAGGATCTCCCGCCTGCCGCGCCGCCGACCCGGACGACTGACCGGGAAACGATGACGGGCGCGCCGTTGTGGCGTTTGGTCGACTTCGCGGAGACAACGCCCGAGAGCACGTACGCGGGGATCGAAGCGGCACTCGAAGCGTCCGGGCTGCTGGACGCCTGGGTGGGGCCGCGCGGCGATATTCCGGGTCACGACATCTTCGCCGAACCCGAAGCGCTGGGGCAGGTGGCCGGTCGATCACTCGCTGACGTGCTCGTCGCCGAAGCTGGGGCGGAAATCCCGGCGACGGTCGTGCGCAGGCTGCTGGAAGCTGTCGCCTTCGACGACCAGTTGCCGCCCGAAGGGCCCGCGGCCATCGGCGCGGACGGCTCCTGGCGTCTCGCCAATCTCATCGGGAGCTGGCAGAAGGACCACCCGGCCTACATCGGCGCGCTCGCGCGGCACCGCGCCAGGGAACGCCGCATCCACGAGCTGAGGGCCCAGATCTCCGAACGCGAGGCGGACATGGCCCGGCTCGAAACCGAACTCGCCGCCCTCGCCACGCGTCGGCAGGTGATCAAGGCCGAGCGGGCGGCAAGGCCCGGCTACGCGGTACTCGACGCTGCCACCCAGCAGCTGACCAGGGCGGAACTCGAACTGGGGACGGCCGACCGGATCGTGCGTCAGCGCGTCGAAATCGTGTCGGCGCGGGAGAAGGACGTGGCTCGGACGCTGCACGCCCTGATCGGTCTGGCGGCCGAGCATGGTGTGCCCACCGAGCGGGCTGCCTTGGCGACACTGGCGACATCCGTCAGCACGTTCGCCGATCAGGCTGAGAACTGGTTGGAGCAGCACGGCAAACTCCTCACCGCCCGTCAAACGCTGGCTTCGTTGACAGCCCAGGCACAGCGGTCGGCGGACCACGCGGTTCAACGCGAGGACGAAGCGCAGGAAGCCGAAGAAGAACACCAACGGCTGGTCGCCATGCTCGAGGCGATCGACAGCACGTTCGGCGTTGATTACCGGGAAGTTCTCGTCGAAATCGAAGGACTCCGCGCCAATCTCACGGAACTCGGCGACGAGCGAAAACGAACCACGAGCAAGGTGACCGAACTCGCGACGCAGCTCGGCAGGCTGGAAACTCAGCGGGTGAACGACGCCAAGGTGCACGAAGAGGCGTCGGTCCATCGAGACACCGTCGCCCAGCGATTCCGCCGGCTGGCCGCGGGAACTTTCCCGGCGGACAGCGGAATCGACGACCTCGCGAAGTTCGAAACCACGCTGGGGTCGGGCGATGGCGTCCGTGCCGCGCTGGACGCGGCGCGGCTGATCGTGGCCGCCTGGCCGTCGATGCCCCACAGCGCCAGCAACATCGGGGACGCGCTGCACCGGCTGTCCGAGTCGGTGCACACCTGCCGGGACGCGCTCAGCTCCCGCGCCGACCTCGACCTCGAAACCGACGAGGACGTCCAGGTTTTCACCGCGGTGGTGGACGGTCTCCGGGTCGGGGCCGCGGAACTGCTGAATATCCTCCGTACCGAAGCCGACCAGAGCCGCGACGAGATCACCGAGCGGGAACGAGAACTGTTCGACCAGACGCTGACCGGGGACACCCGCCGGCATCTCGCCGCGCGGATCCGGCAGGCCAACGAGCTGGTCGACGGGATGAACGCACGCCTGGAAAAGGTCCGCACCGCGTCGAAAGTCGCCGTCCGGCTGGTCTGGCAGGTCGCGCCGGATCTGCCGCCGGGGACGAAAACCGCCCGGGATCTGCTGCTCAAGGATCCGGTGCGCCTGACCGACGCCGATCGCGAGTCCCTGCACCGGTTCTTCCGCGACCGGATCGAGCAGGCCAAGGCCGACGACACCGCGACCAGCTGGGAACAGCAGCTCGCTCAGGTCTTCGACTACACGGCGTGGCACCGCTTCGTGGTGAAGGTCGACCGCGCGAACGGCGACGGCTGGCAACTGCTGACCCGCAAGCTGCATGGCGCGCTGTCCGGTGGTGAGAAGGCCATCGCACTGCACCTGCCGCTCTTCGCTGCTGTCGCGGCGCACTACCAGGCGGCGCCGGAAGCACCACGCGTCATCCTGCTCGACGAGGTGTTCGTCGGCGTCGACAGCACGAACCGGGGCCAGGTGTTCGCCTTGCTGTCGGCACTCGACCTCGACCTGATGCTCACCTCCGACCACGAGTGGTGTGTTTATTCGGAGCTGAGCGGGATCGGCATCCACCAGCTCATCACCGGCGGCGACGGCGACGACGCCGTGACCACCGCCCGCTTCACCTGGGACGGTCACGATCTCCTGCCCGCGGAACCGGACTGAGTGAGCGAACGCTCGGCGTTCGTCGATGTCGAAGGTCGTGGCCCTTTCGGCGGCGGACCGTGGACCTACTCGGCGAGGACGATCTCGATGCCCATCTTCTACTACCTCGACATGGCGACATCCTCGACAGCGGCGGACGTCGCCCGCACCCGTACGCGGAGCGTGCGAGCTGATCACCCTCGGCGCGTTCGCCACGGAAACGAGCCCGGAGCGAGTGCTTGAGGAGGGTGCGAAGACCTGGCTCGGCACGTGGATCGGGTCACCCACAGGTTCGCCGACGGTTGAGAGTCGACACGGAGTGAGCACGTGAGCCGCGGTCGAACAGCGGGTGACGTTTGCCCTGGCTGTCCGGGGCCGGGAGCGTGGCGCGCTAGCGTGGAGCGTATGGATCGGGAAGCGACAGCGCGGCGGTTGTTGAAGTCGTCGGCGGCGCGGAGTTACGACCCCGCGGTGGACATCGACTGGGACGCGCCCCTGGTCGAGGGCAAGCTGTACCACCTGGAGCACCGGATCTCGTTGTACGGCACGCCCCTGTGGGACCGAATGTCCCCGGCGCAGCGCGTGGAGCTGGCCAAGCAGGAGATGATCACGTTCCTGTCCGTGGTCATTCACGCCGAACTGAGCCTGATGCGCACCATTCTCCGCACAGTTCAGGAAGGCGAACCCGCGACAGACCCCGCGTTGTACGCGCTGACCGAGGTCGCCGACGAATGTCGTCATTCGACCATGTTCGCGAAGGGGATTTCGCGGTTCGGTGGCAAGGTGGTGCCGCAGTCGAAACTGACGACGCGGCTGTTGAACGTCGTGTCCGCGCTGGTGCCGTTGGGGCCGGTCTTCTGGGCGAGTGCGCTGTTCTTCGAGGAGCCCGTGGACCGGCTGCAGCGCGAAACCATGGATGACGAACGGGTCCAGCCGTTGCTGCGGATGATGAACCGGATCCACGTCCTGGAGGAAGCACGGCACGTCGCCTATGCACGCGAGGCGATGGTGCGCACGATGGGCGAGGCCGGGTGGCTGTCGCGGAAGATGAACCGGTTCGGTGTCGCGTTGCTCGCGTGGTCGATGAGCCGGGCGTTCATCCGGCCGGAGACGTACCGGCGAGTGGGGTTGAATCCGAAGGAGGCGTACCAGTCAGCGTTGACGAATCCGCACTATCACGAGTCATTGCGGTGGATGTCGCGCCAGCTCGTCGGCTTCTGCAAGGAAAACGGGTTCATCAAGGGACGATTCACGACGGCGTTGTGGCGGAGGTCCCACCTTCTCGGCTAGCGCGTCTTCGCGTGCACGAAGCCGCCGAATGTCCACACTGGACCTTGGACCGTGCCGTCCGCTCGCCGCAGATAGCGGCTTTGCGCGGTGGGGATGTCCAGGTCCTCCACGAGACGTAGCCCTTGCCCAGCCAGGAATTCGCCCGCCTTGCCGCGCCGGATTCCCCACAGCCACGGCTCGCCCCTCGACGCGACCTCGCGGGCGGCGGCCAGCGCGTCGGGTGTCAGGCCCGTGCCCTCGATGACTTCGCGCCAGCAGTAGTCGAAGACGACCGAACTCCCGGGCGCCTGCGCCGACAACCACCGGAGCGTCGCCTCGACTCCGGCTGCCTCCAGATACTGCGTCACCCCCGACCACACGACCACCGTGCGCGCCGTGGGGTCGTAGCCACCGCGTTCCAACGTCGCCGCAAGATCGTCGCGGTTGAAGTCGATCGTCAGATAGTGCACATTGGACACTCGAGGCAGCGCCCGGATCCGAGCGCGTTTGCGGGCCGAGGTGTCCGGCTGGTCGACCTCGAACACCGTTGTCCCGGCGAGTAAGTCCCGTAGGCGATGCGCCCGGGAATCGAAACCGGCGCCCAGCACGACGAGCTGGGTGGCCCCGGCCGCGACTTCCGCGCGGACGACATCGTCCATGTACCTGGTACGGATGACCTCGAACCACAGCGCACCCGGCCAGGACCGCCGCAGCGCCCGGAGAACCAGGACACGCAGGCCGGGCACCTTGATCATCGCGCGGCCAAGAGGCCACCACGGGATCAGCCGGGCCGCCAGAACGTCCGGCCCCCGCAGCTCCGGCTCGGCGACCACCGCGCCCGCCGCGCGCAACAACGCCGCCGTCTCCGCGGTCGAACTCACCGGCTCAGCTCCTATTCCCGTCGAGCGCGTCCAGTTGCGCGCCGACCCTGTGCTGCTCGGGCACCCCGAGTTTGCCGAACAGCGTGAAGGCCTGTTCCCAGTGTCGCTTGGCTTCGGCGAGATCGCCGCGGTCGTGGTGAGTGTGCGCGAGGCCGTTGTAGGCGTGGGCTTCCTCGTAGCGGTTCGCGGTCTCCTCGGCGACGGTCAACGCCTCCGAGTACGCCGCGAACGCGTGGTCGTGCTCGCCCCGCCGCCGGCGAATCTCGGCAAGAGTGCGCAGGGCCCGGTTTTCGATGTTGCGGTTTCGGGTCGCCTTCGCCAATTCGAGCGCCCGCAGGCATTTCGTGAGGGCTTCGCCGTGGTCGCCCCGCAGAGCTTCGACCTCGGCGAGCCCGCGCAAGGAATAGCCTTCGATGGTGGCGTTCCCGATGGAACGAGCCACCGCGATCGCCTGCTGATACGCGTCAGCGGATTCGGCGTGCCGGCCCATGTGGTGGTACACCTCGCCGAGTCCCCGCAGCGCGTAGCCCTCGAGCACCTGGTCGTCGGTGTCCTTGCCCGCCTCGAGCGTCCGCCAGAGCACGGTGCGCGCCTCCTCCAGCGAGCCCAGCCGGGTGCAGACCAGGCCGAGTGCGTGCAGGGCACGTCCTTCGACCCGGCGGTCGCGGAGGTCGACGGCGAGGCGCACGCCCTCGTTGCAGTCGGCGAGCGCGTCCTGGTACCGCCCGAGCCACCAGTTGATGTACCCGCGGCTGGCGAGCGAGTCCGCCTGGTAGCCGAGATCGCCCGCCTTGCGTGCCGCGGCGAGACCTTGCGTGTGCAGGGTCAGCGCGTCGTTGTGGTTGCCGATGATGTGGAAGAACCGCCACAACGTCGCGGACAGGTGGAAAGTGTGCGACGGCCAGCCGTGGACGGCGGCGTGTTCGGCGACCGAAAGCAGATTCGCGCGTTCGGCCTTCAGCCAGCTGAGCGCGCGATCGTAGGTGAAGAGAGTGGTGTCCTGGGAGACCGGCGGTGTCAGGCGCGGCCGATGCGCCCGTTCGGTGGGCGCCACGACGTCCATGGCCGTCGCGGCGGTGCGCAGGTAGTGGTCGAACAGCCGGGTCAGGGCCGCGCGCCGGTCGGTTTCGCCGTCGGTGTCCGCCGCCAGCCGCGCCGCGTAGGTACGCAGCAGGTCGTGGAACCGGTACCGGCCGGGGCCCGGCTGCTCCAGCAGATGCGCGTCGACGAGATCCTCGAGGATGTCTTCGCTGGCCATCGGACGTTGCTCGGTCAGCGCGCCCGCGGCGGCCGGATCGATGTCCGCGCCCGGAGTCAATCCCAGCGCCCGGAAGAAGCCCTGGTGATCGGGCTTGAGCTGGGCGTACGACAGCTTGAAGGCCGTCGCGACACTGCGGTTGTCGGTCCGCAGTTCGGTGAGCCGGTGGCGTTGGTCGCGCAGCCGGGAAGCGAGGTGTTCGACTGTCCACGATGGACGGTGACGGAGCCGCGCGGCGGCGATCCGCAACGCGAGGGGAAGGAAGCCGCAGAGCTGGAGTACGTCGTCGGTCGCCGCCGGTTCGGCCAGCGGCCGGTCGTCGCCGACGACCCGCAGGAACAGCTCCCGCGCGTCCGCGGCGGGCAGGATGTCGACGGTGATCGGATCCGCGTCCAGGTCGGTGAGACGCCGTCGGCTGGTGACGATGGTCAGGCACTCCGGCGCGCCCGGCAGCAGGGGACGCAGTTGGGCGGCGTCCAGCGCGTTGTCCAGCACGATCAGCGCGCGCCGTTTCGCCAGCTGCGCCCGCCACAACGCGGCCCGGTCCTCCAGCTCGATCGGGATGCGTTCGTTCGCGACGCCCAAGGCGCGCAGCAGCTTTTCGAGCGCGGCGGACGGCGTGAGCGGTTGCTGTCCGGGCGTGTGGGCGTGCAGGTCGATGAACAGCTGCGCGTCCGGGAAACACTCGATGAGCCGGTGGGCGGCGTGCACGGCCAGGGTGGTCTTCCCGACGCCTGCCATTCCGTCGAGCGCGGAGATCACCATGGTGGTGCCCGTCCGGGCCCCGGCCGCATCGAGGATCCTGCCGAGTTCGGTGCCCCGTCCGGTGAAGTGGCTGGCGTCCCGTGGCAGATCGCACCGCGGTACCCAGCTCTCCGGGGCCGCGAGGGCCGGATCGTCGGCCAGGATCCGGGCGCGAAGACGGCGGAGGCCGGGGCCCGGCTCGACGCCGAGTTCCTCGCGCAACGCGCCTTGCGCGCGTTCGTACGCGAGGATCGCCTGCGCCGGCGCGCCCGCTCTGTGCAGCGCGAGCATCAGCTGCTCGGTGAGCCGTTCCCGGAGAGGGTTCTCGTTCGCCCATTCGGCCAGCTCCCCGGTGAGCCCGCGGTGCCTGCCCAACCCGAGCTCCAGCTCAACGCAGTGCTCGAACGCCGCGAGCCGCTGTTCGCCCAAGCCCGCGAGCTGGGGTTCCAGCGCGGGGCAGCCGAGGCCCGCGAGCGCGGGACCCCGCCACAGCTCGAGAGCGCGCCGGAATCCGGCCACCGCGTCCGCGGGCCGGGATTCCGAGGCGTCCTTTCGCGCTCGTTCGACCGTTTGCTGGAATACCACGGCGTCCAAATGCTCACCGGCGTCCAGGCGATAGCCCGACAACGCCGAAACGATCGTCGTATCGTCGAACGGCAGTGCCCGCCGCAAATCCGAAACCGCGTTGCGCACCTGTTTTTCGGCGGTCGCGGGAGGATCGTTCTCCCACACCGCGTTCACCAGTTCGTCGAGCGGAACCGCGCGGCCATACCCCAGCAACAAGGCGGCGAGCACTTTGTGCTGTTTCGGCCCGCCCAACGGCAGTACCCGTTCCCCATCACGCACTTCAAGTGGGCCAAGGACCCCGAATCTCACGCACCCTCCCCCGCGTTTCCGCCGGTAGCGACGTTATCACGCACAACGAGGCGTCTTCGAGGACGAAATGAGGACGGCGTAGGCCACACTGCGCTCGCAGTGTCCGCGGGGAGGGATTCCCGCGGCCTGGGGGAAGCCTGTCGCCGGACCGCCTCGCAGGGAGGGAGAGGTACGGTCCGGCGGCGGTTTCACGCTACGTGGTCAACGCCGTGGGGCGCGCAGGGCGGCGGGACAGGGGAACGACGACTTCGGGCGGCGCGGTCTGGAGGCGGGCCAGGACGCCGGCGAGCTGATCCGCCGTGGCGTGCCAGGTCGGCAGGGAGCAACCGCGCGAGAGAGCGTCCGTGCGGAGGGACCGGCGGAGCTCGGGATCCAGCGCCCAGCGGTGAAGCGCCATGGCGAGCGCGGCGACGTCGTCGGCCGGGATCAGCAGCCCGGGGAAGTCCGCGACATCGGCCGCGGGCGAGGTGTCGGTGGCCAGGATGGGGATGCCGCGGGCCAGGGCATCGGTGACGACAGTCGCCTGCATGGGCAGGACGACGAGGTCGGCGGCGTCGTAGACGGCCGCGAGATCGGGCGGGGAGAGCAGCCGGGAGCGGTGGTCGAGAGAACGCCGGAGCGCGGACACGAACGCCGGGTCGTCCCCGGCAGAGCCGACGAAGTCGCAGGTCAGCAACACGTCACGCACCGAAGCGAGAGCCCGCGCCAGCACGTCCTGACCATGACCCGGCACCAGCGGCGACACGCACACCAGATGCGACACGCCGTCGGTGCCGACGGCGAGTGGCGCGCGATCGGTGCCGGGCCGGGCGACGTGGACGCGCGCGGGGTCGAGGTCGTGACGGTCGATCAGCCGCCGTGCCAGACCGGGGCTGGTGGCCACCACGGTGCTGACCATGCGCAGGGTTTCCCGTTCGGACGCGTCGAGTTCCAGCGCCCGCGAGTGGTCCGGACCAGCGCTGTCGGCCAGCGGCGAGTGCACCAGGACGGCGAGCCGCAGACGGCGGGAATGCGGGACGACGACCTCGGGGACGGCGCTGGCGACCTGGCCGTCGAGCAGCACCACCGTGCCATCGGGCAGGGCGGACAACGAACGGGACAACCGGGTCGCCGAGGCCATCGGCAGTTCCAGCACCGGAAGGCCCGCGGCGGGCAGGTACTGGCACAGGCGCTGGTTGTAGCGGCCGGAGTCACCCGCGAGGGCGGGCAGCACGAAGGCCACCGGGTCCGGCGGCCTTCCGGCCGGTACATAGGTGACCACGGTGCCTCCTCCTGCGTCGCCGGCAAGGCGCCGCCACTGGGGGATACGGCTCGGCGGGCCCGCCGGTTCAACGATGGTGAGGAATCAGCCCTGGGAGTCCAGCATCCACGTCCCATCCTTTTGAACGAGCGTGAGCGTGTCGCGTTCCTGTGTGTTCCCGCCCGACTTGTAGACGTAGCTGACATCCACAGTCACGGTCGAGCCGTTCTCCGTGATGTTGGACGCGGTGACGGATTGGAACTGACTCCACCACTGTGCGTACGCGGAGAAGGTTTTACTTCGCGCGTCCTTGAACTTCTGAGTCAGCCGCGCATACCCGGCTTCGAGGTTCCCCGGCAGCAGCCCGTAGTAGGCCGCGACCGCCTGAGCCGGGGTTTCCGCAGGTGGCGGCGCAGAAGAGGATGACGACGACGTCGATGGCGGCGGCGTGGAGGACGAAGCTGTCGCGGGCGGCGGGGCCGCGGAAGGCGTCGTGGACGGGGTGGCCGACGCCGGGGTGCTGAGCGGCGGCGCGGCGGTTTCCGGGCCCGACTTGTGCCGCGTCACGAGGATCACGACGATGACGGCGGCGATGAGCAGCAACGCTCCGGCGCCGACGGCGATCAGCCCGCGCCGGTTTCGCGACGCGGGCGCCGCGGCGGCGGCCGAAGCGGCAGCCGCGGGCACGGTGGGTTCGGCAGGCAGGGGAGGACCGGCGGGCAGGGTGGCCGCGGAGACCGCGACCAACGCTCTCAGCTCGCGCTCCACCTCGCTCATCGACGGCCGCTCCGCGGGATCGGTCGCCAGCATCCGCAGCAGCAGCGGGGTGAGCCGTTCCGTCTTCGCGGGCGGCACGATGTCGCCGCTGGACGCGCGGTAGAGCAGCGCGATCTGGTTGTCCGACTCGCCGTACGGCGGGGTGCCCTCGACGGCCGCGTAGAGCGTGGCGCCGAACGAGAAGACGTCGGAGGCGAAGCTCGCGTCCTCGCCCCGCGCGACCTCGGGCGAGAGGAACGCCGGCGTGCCGAGGATGTCCCCGGTGGCGGTGAGCTTGACGTCCCCGGCCGCGCGCGAGATGCCGAAGTCGCTGATCTTGGCGGTGCCGTCGGGGCCGACCAGGATGTTGCCCGGCTTCACGTCACGGTGCACGATCCCGACCCGGTGCGCCGCCGCCAGCGCCGAGCTGACCTGCGCGCCGACGTTGACGGCGTCGTCCACCGACAGCGGCCCGTCCTCGAGCTTCTGCGCGAGGCTGGTCGAGGTGAGATGTTCCATGATCAGCCAGGGCCGATCTTCCTCGTCGAGGACGGCGAACACCGTGATGGCGTGCGGGTGCGTCAGGCGCGCGGCGATCCGCGCCTCCCGCATGGCCCGCTGCTTCGCCTCGTCGGTGCGCTTCTCGTCGTGGTCGTCGGGGAGCACCAGCTCCTTGATCGCGACGGTCCGGCCGAGCGTCTCGTCCTTCGCCCGCCAGACGGTGCCCATGGCTCCGCCACCGATCGGTTCGAGCAACCGGTACCGATCACCGATCCGGCGAGCTTCCACGAACATCCACCATCCTGGCCAAAGATCGAGCGTGACCGACCCAGCATGCCAGGACACGCACCGCGACGATCAGGGCGACGGACCGCTAAGGCCACCGGTCCGCCCCGTCTTGCGAGTCGACTGATCTGTCAGTCAGTTCCTGGCCGCAAGATCGTTGTCTCTCAACGAACTCAGTGGTCAGCGACGTCCTAGCAGTTCATTCCTTGCGATTATCGCAATGCCAGGTTACCGTCTCCCGGCATGGACGAGACGGACGAGTTGCGGGCGAGGGTTCGCGAGCTGGTCAGGTCCATGCCGGGAGCCCAGCGGGAGTTCGCCGCCGCCATCGGGCTCGACGAGACGAAACTGTCCAAGGCGCTGACCGGCACCCGCCGGTTCTCGCCCCACGAACTGGTCCGCGTCGCCGAATACTGCGGCGTCACGGTCAACTGGCTGCTCAACGGCAGCGACGACGCGAAGACCGTCACCGCGGTCCCCTCGCCCGCCGCCGGCTCCGCGAGCGACCCCGAACACCTCACCCAGTCCGAGCCCCGCCGCCGCATCCTCGAAACCGCCTGGCAGCTGATCGCCGAACGCGGCTACCACCGCGTCCGGATCGCCGACATCGCCAAGGCCTGCGGCACCAGCACCGCCACCATCCACTACCACTTCCCCAGCAAGACCGAGGTCCTCAACGAGGCGCTCCGGCGCAACGTCAAGCTCGCCTTCGACCGCCAGGTCGCCGAGCTGCACACCATCGACGACGCCCACGAGCGGCTCCTGCGGCTCGTCGAACTGCAACTGCCCGCCGACGGCGTCCTGCGCGCCGAATGGTCGGTGTGGCTGCAGGTGTGGAACGAGGTCTCGCTCGACCCCACACTCCGTTCCCTCTACACCGATTCCTACGACCGCTGGCTCCGGACGATCGCGATGACCATCCGGACCGGCCAGGAGCAGGGCGTGTTCCGCGACGTCGACCCGGACGACGCCACGACCCGGCTCACCGCCCTGATCGACGGCCTCGGCATCCAGGTGCTGACCGGACGCCCCGGCAGCTCCGTCGCCACCATGCGCCGTCATCTCAACGACTTCATCGCCGCCACGATCGTCGGAGGAGCTTGACCGTGAATCACGAGGTGATCGTCACCTGCGCGCTGACCGGCGCGGGAGACACCGTCGGCCGGAGCCCGCACGTCCCGGTCACCCCCGCGCAGATCGCCGCGAGCGCCGTCGAAGCGGCCAACGCCGGTGCCGCGGTGGTGCACATCCACGTCCGTAACATCGACACCGGGGCTCCCTCGCGCGACGTCGCGCTGTACCGGGAAGCGGTGCGGCTGGTCAAAGAGTCCGATGTGGACGTCGTGGTCAACCTGACCGCGGGCATGGGCGGCGACCTGGTCATCGACCAGGAGGACCCGCTCAAGCCGATCGACGGCACCGACCTGGTCAACGCTCTTGATCGCCTGCCGCACGTCGAGGAACTGCTGCCGGACATCTGCACGCTCGACTGCGGATCGCTCAACTTCGGCGAGGGCAGCCAGCTGTATGTGTCCACTCCGGACATGCTCCGCACCGGGGCGAAACGCATCCAGGAACTCGGCGTGAAACCCGAGCTGGAGATCTTCGACACCGGGCATCTGTGGTTCGCGTCCAAAATGGTCGAAGAGGGCCTGATCGACGCCCCGCCGTTGTTCCAGTTGTGCATGGGAATCCCGTACGGCGCTCCCGCCGACCCCGGCCTGCTGCAGGCGATGGTACGGATGCTCCCGGACGGCGCGCAGTGGGCGTCGTTCGCGATCGGCCGCGACCAGATGCCGTGGGTCGCGCAATCGGTCCTGCTCGGCGGGCACGTCCGCGTCGGGCTGGAGGACAACCTGTACCTCGCCAAGGGAGTCAAGGCGACCAACGGGCAGCTCGTCGAACGTGCCGTCGGGATCGTGCAGGACCTCGGCGCGACCGTCGTGAGCCCCGCGCGGGCCAGGGAAATCCTCGGACTCAAGGAGCGCGCCCGTGTCTGATATGTCTACTGTGGACACCGTCGCGTGCGTCGGCGCCGGGGTCATCGGCGGCGGCTGGGTCGCGCACTTCCTCGCCCGGGGATTCCGGGTCCGCGCCTGGGATCCGGCACCGGACGCGGCGGCCAAGCTCACCCGGCTGGTCGACGCCGCCTGGCCCGCCCTCACCCAGCTCGGCCTCGCCGACGGCGCGAGCCGCGACAACCTCACGGTGACACCCACCCTGGCCGAAGCCGTCGACGGAGCGGGCTTCGTCCAGGAGAGCGCGCCGGAAGACCTTGCGCTCAAACAGAAACTCCTCGCCGACATCGACGCCGTGACCCCGGCCGGCGTCGTCATCGCCTCCTCGACCTCGGGCTACGGGATGACGGAAATGCAGGTCGCCGCCGCGACACCGGAACGCCTGGTGGTCGGGCATCCGTTCAACCCGCCCTATCTCATCCCGCTCGTCGAGGTCGTGGGTGGGTCGCTGACAGCTTCCTGGGCCGTCGAATGGGCGGCCGAGTTCTACCGCCGGGTCGGGAAAACCGTGATCACCATGGACCGCGAGGTGCCGGGGTTCATCGCCAACCGCCTCCAGGAGGCGCTGTGGCGCGAGGCGCTGCACATGGTCGCGAACGGCGAGGCGACGGTCGAGCAGATCGACACCGCCATCACCGACGGCCCCGGCCTCCGCTGGCCCGCGCAAGGCCCGTGCCTCACCTTCCACCTCGCAGGCGGCGAAGGCGGAATGGCGCATATGCTCGACCACTTCGGGCCGTCGCTCAAATCGCCATGGACCCGCCTCGACGCTCCCGAGCTGACGCCCGAGCTACGGGATGCCATGGTCGACGGCTGTCTCGACGAAGCCGATGGACGGTCGATCGCGGATCTCGTCGCCGAGCGCGACCGCGCGATCATCGCCGTCCAGCGCGCCGTCAAGGAGAGCCGCGATGGCTGAACTGTCCTATCGCGACACTGTCCGTCCGGAATGGATCGACTACAACGGACACCTGTCCGAGCCGTACTACGTGCTGGTGTTCGGCGATGCGACCACGAACCTGATGGACGTCGTCGGGCTCGACGAGGAATACCGCACCGAGACGGGTGCCTCTCTGTACACAGTGGAAGCACACATCCGCTACCTCGCCGAGGTCGGGCCGGAGTCCGAATTGGACGTCACCACGTCAGTCCTCGACATTGGGGCCCGCAAGACGCGGATCTGTCACGAGATGCGGGTCGGCGGTGACCTCGTCGCCACCGAGGAGCTCCTCGCCGTGCACGTCACCGGAAGCAGAGCCTCGCCGTTCCCCGACCCGGTCGTCGAACGACTCGAGCAGTACCGCGCTACGAAGGTCCCGGACTACGCGGGGCGCGCCATCGCCTGATCCCGAACACTCCGCCCCCGCCACCGGAAGTCCCCACCATGGAAGAGCGATGTAGGCCGAATCCCCTGTCCCGGCGCCGGTTTCTGTCCGCCACCCTCGGCGGAGCCGCGCTCGGCGGCGCCGCGCTCCTGATGGCCGGCTGCGGCACCACGTTCGCCGCGCCGGCCCCCACCGGACCGCCCCGCCGGGGTGGCACGCTGCGCGTCGGTGTCACCGGCGGCGGTGCCGCCGACAGCCTCGATCCGCACAGCCCGGCGACCAACCCGGACATCGCGCGGGTCATCAACCTCTACGACCCGCTGCTGATCCGCGACCACGATTACCGGCTCCAGCCAGTGGTCGCCGAGTCCGTCACCACGTCGGCGGACGGGCGGACGTGGACGGCAGTACTCCGCGACGGCGTCCGCTTCCACGACGGCCGCCCGGTCACGCCGGCGGACGTCGTCGCGACGTTCAAACGGATCACCGACCCGAAGGCGCCGAAGAGCGGCGCGACGTCGTTGTCGATGCTCGCCGAAGTGGTCCCGACTAGCGACAGGACCGTCGAATTCCGCCTCAGCGCCCCGAACGCAGGTTTCGACGACCTGCTCGGGCAGTACTCGCTCGGGATCGTCCCGGCGGATTTCGATCCGAAGAAACCGATCGGCACGGGCCCGTTCAAAATGGCCCAGTTCACTCCCGGCCTGCAGAGCACCTTCGCCCGCAACGAACACTACTGGCGCCCGGGTGAGCCCTACGTGGACGAACTGGTGCTCATCAACTTCACCGACGACGACGCACGGATCAACGCGTTGCTTTCGTCCCAAGTGGACGCGATCGATCAGGTACCGGTAGCACTCGTCGACGTCCTGCGCAGCGATCCGCGTATCCGTGTGCTCACCGCGGAAACCGGCAGCTGGCTCCCGTTCACCATGCGGGTCGACCGGCCGCCGTTCGACGACGTCCGCGTACGCCAGGCGCTGCGTCTCGTGGTCGACCGCGAACAGATGATCAACCAGGTCCTCAGTGGACAGGGGAAGCTTGGCAACGACCTCTACGCGCCGTTCGATCCGTCCTACGCCACTGAACTTCCCCAGCGCAAGCAGGACATCGAGGCCGCGCGGAGGCTGCTCGCCGAGGCCGGGCACCAGAGTCTCGACATCGAACTCGTCACCGCGCCGATCCAGGCCGGCGCGGTCGAGGCCGCACAGGTCTTCCAGCAACAGGCGAAACAGGCCGGGATCACCGTCCGGATCCGCAAACTCGACACCACCACGTTCTACGGCGACAACTATCTGTCCTGGGATTTCGCACAGGACTTCTGGTACACGCGAAACTACCTTCCCCAGGTCGCCAACGGCTCACTCCCGAAATCACCGTACAACGAAACGCACTGGCACGATCCCGAATTCGCCGAGTTGATCGCCCAAGCGAGCAGGACCATGGACACCGCGGAAAGAACGAGGCTGCTCAAACAGGCACAGAAGATCGAATACGAACGCGGCGGCCTGATCGTGTGGGCCTTCGAAAACCGCGTCGACGCGCACCAGTTCTACGTCTCCGGCATCACCCCGGACCGGACCGGGATTTCGCTGGGTGGCTATCAGTTCCGGCAGGCCTGGATCGGGAAGGAAACAGCGTGAGCAAGCTGATCCTCCGCAGGCTCCTGGTGAGCCTCGTCGTGTTGTGGCTCGTCTCGCTGCTGGTGTTCGTCGCGACCCTGCTGCTGCCCGGCGACCCCGCCCGCGCGATTCTCGGCCAGCAGGCCACCCCCGACCGGATCGCCGCTCTGCGTCATCAACTGCATCTCGACGATCCGGTCTGGAAGCGCTATCTCGATTGGCTCGGTGGCCTTTTCACCGGCGACCTCGGCACCTCGACGTCCACGCAAGGCCCGGTGACCGCGCTGCTCGGTGACCGGATTTCGGCCACGCTGGTGCTGCTGGTGCTCGCGGCGGTATTGGCCGTCCCGATCGGGCTCGCGCTCGGCACCTGGAGTTCGGTTCGCCGCGGCCGCGCGACCGACCAGGCGATCTCCGGGATCAGCCTGGTGATCGCCGCGCTACCGGAGTTCGTCATCGGCGTCGCGCTGATCCTGTTGTTCTCCACCACGGTGTTCAAGCTCTTCCCGTCCGTCACCCTCGCAACACCCGGCGAGGCGGTCTGGCGGCATCCGGAGCAACTCGTCCTGCCGGTGGCGACGCTCGTGCTCGTGGTGACGCCGTACATCACGCGCATGATGCGCGCGGCGATGAACGAAGTCCTCGACAGTGGTTACGTCGAGATGGCGCGGCTCAAGGGAGTCCCGGAACGGATCGTGCTGCTGCGGCACGCCCTCCCCCACGCCATCGGCCCGGTCGCCCAGGTCGTCGCGATCCAGCTGGCCTGGCTCGCCGGTGGCGTCGTCGTGGTCGAATTCCTCTTCCGCTATCCGGGAATCGGCCAGGCACTGATCGACGCGGTGGCCAAACGGGACGTCGCGGTCGTGCAGGCGGTCACCCTGCTCATCGCCGCGGTGTACATCGTGGTGAACCTGCTCGCCGACGTCGTCGGCATCCTCGCCAATCCCAAGCTGCGCACGGAGGCAGGCCGATGACCGCCGTCGAGATCCCCCGCGCCGTCACCGAAGAGGATCCGCCGACGCGGCCAGCGGGCCTGTTCCGGACGGCGTGGACGTTTCCCCAGGCCAAGGTCGGCGCGGCCCTGACCACGCTGGTGGTGCTCGTCGCCGTGCTCGGGCCGTGGCTGGGCCCGCTCGTCACCGGGCACGATCCGACCGAGTTCGCGGGCAAGCCGTTCAAGCCTGTCGGGATCGCCGGGACGGACGGGCTCGGCCGCGACGTCCTCAGCCGGTTCCTCGCCGGGGGCACCACGTTGCTGCTCTACGCCGTGCTGGCGACCGCGCTCGGGATCGTGCTGGGCGCGCTGCTCGGCATGGTCGCGGGTTACCGCGGCGGGCTGCTCGACAGCCTGCTCATGCGCGGCAACGACGTCCTGCTGTCGTTCCCGCAGCTGGTCATCGCGCTGCTCGCGATCGCGGTGATCGGGCCGAAGGGCTGGCTCCTGGTGCTGATCATCGGCCTGACCCACGCGCCGCGCACCGCGCGGGTCGCCCGGCAGGCCACCGTCGCCGTGCGGGGCCACGACTACATCCGCGCGGCCGAGATGTACGCGGTGCCGCGTGGGCGGATCCTGCTGCGCGAGATCCTGCCGAACATCACCGGCCCGCTGATGGTGGAGATCGGGCTGCGGCTGACGTATTCGATCGGATACATCGCGTCGCTGTCGTTCCTCGGCCTCGGGATCCAGCCACCGACGGCGGACTGGGGCCTGATGATCAACGAGAACCGCATCGCGCTGATCGTCCAGCCCTGGGGCGTGGTCCTGCCGGTGCTGGCGATCGCGCTGCTCGCCGTCGGCACCAACCTGCTCGCCGATTCGCTCGCCTCGGCCGCGGCCGGACGCACCCGGGAGACCCGCTCATGACCAAAGCTGCTGAAGGGGACTTTCCTCGCATCGCATCGGACGAAAGCGCCCTTCGTCGCGTGGCATCGGACGAAAGTCCCCTTCAGCTCACGCTGGAGGTGATCGGCCTCTCGGTGAAAACCCATAGCGGACAAGGAATTCTCGACGACGTCTCGTACGCGATCGCGGCCGGCGAGGTGCTGGCGCTGGTCGGCGAATCCGGATCGGGCAAGACGACGGCGGGACTCGCCGCGCTCGGCCACTTCCGGCGCGGACTCGTATCCGCCGGCGGCAAGGTCCTGCTCCGCCATCGCGACAGCGAGCCCGTCGACGTCCTCGCGGCGACACCCCAGGAACAGCGGAAACTCCGCGGCAGCGCGGTCGCCTACATCCCACAGGATCCCGCGCTGTCGCTCAACCCCGCGCTGCGCGTCGGCACGCAGATCGCCGAAGTCCTCGAGACCCACGGGTTCCCGGGCTCGATCGACGACCGCGTCGGCGAGGTGCTCACCGAGGTCGGGCTCCCCTCCGACCCGAACTACCGCCGCCGGTATCCGCATCAGCTCTCCGGCGGGCAGCAACAGCGCGTCGGCATCGCGATGGCGTTCGCCTGCCGCCCCAGCGTCGTCGTGCTGGACGAGCCGACCACCGGCCTCGACGTGATGACGCAGACGCTCGTGCTCACGACCGTCCGGGAACTCACCGCCCAGCACGGCGTCGCAGCGCTCTACATCACCCACGACCTCGCCGTGGTCGCCGAAATCGCCGACCGCGTCGCGGTGATGTACCGCGGCGACCTCGTCGAAACCGGCCCGGCGGAGCAGATCCTGCGCCGCCCGGAACACTCCTACACCCAGCGGCTGATCGACGCCGTCCCCGATCTGGACGCGCCGGGCGGCGACGTGACACCCGCAGGAAAGGCGGTGCTCTCCACGAAGGGGGTGACCGTCTCTTATGGACAACACCGGGTACTGCGCGGCGTCGACATCTCGGTGTCTCGCGGCGAATGCCTGATGCTTCTCGGCGAATCGGGATCGGGGAAAACCACGCTGTCCCAATGCATCGCCGGGCTGACACCCCGCTTCACCGGCACGGTGTCCCTGGACGGCGTCACCCTCGCCGACTCGACGCGGCAACGCAGCGACGACGAGCGCCGCCGCATCCAGTACGTGTTCCAGAGCCCGTTCTCCTCGCTCAACCCGCGACGCAGCGTCGCCAAGTCGATCGAAGTCCCGCTGACCCGGCTGACGGCGTTGTCCCGAGCGCAACGCCGCGAACGTGTCGCCGAGATGCTGGACCGGGTCCGGCTCGGCCGCGCGATCGCGAACCGGCTACCGGAACAGCTCAGCGGCGGCGAACGTCAGCGCGCGGCCATCGCGCGGGCCTTGGTGACCACGCCTGACGTGCTGGTGTGCGACGAGGTGACCTCGGCGCTCGACGTGTCCGTGCAGGCCACGATCGTCGAACTGCTGGGAGAACTGCGGCGGGAACTCGGGATGGCGATGCTGTTCGTGACCCACAACATCGCACTGGCGCGCGAGGTCGCCGACCGGATCGCGGTGCTCCGCGGCGGCGAGATCGTCGAGCTGGGCGACGTCGACACGGTACTGACCCGGCCGTCACACCCGTACACCCGTGAACTCCTGACGAACACCCCGCGGCTGTGAACCCCGTGCACGGCGAGATCCGCCCAGGCTTCGAGACGGTACGGGAGGCGTTCGGCGACGTCCTGGCCGGGACGTCGGGCGGAGCGGCGTTCAGCGTGGTCCGCGACGGCGAAGTGCTCGCCGAACTGTGGGGCGGTTCGGCGCGCCCCGGCGTGGCGTGGACGCGGGACACGCTCGTGGTGTTGTTCTCCGGCACCAAGGGCGTCGTGGCCACCGTGGCCGCGATGCTCACCGCGCGCGGGCTGCTCGATCCGGACGAGCGGGTCGCGACGTACTGGCCCGAGTTCGCGCAGAACGGCAAGGACGACGTCCGCGTCTCGCACATGCTCTCGCACACCGTCGGGCTCCCCTACGTCGAGGCGGACCTGCCGACGCTCGACAACGCGGGTAACGCCAACGCACTCGCCCAGCAACGTCCTTTGTGGACTCCCGGTACCCGGGTGGCCTATCACGCGCTGACCTACGGCTATCTCACCACCGAGCTGATCCGCCGGGTCACCGGCCGGAACGTCGGCGCGCTCATCCCCGAGCTGCTTGGCGACATCGACGTCCACCTCGGCACGCCGGAGTCCGATGACCACCGGCTGGCGGTCGTCACCAGGGCACCCGGCTACCGGATCAGCACGTTCCTGCACGACCCGGCCCGCCGCGCGATCGTGGAACGGATGTACCGGGGCCTGCTCGACTCCGGGGAATCCTTCAACACACCGGAATACCGGCGCGCGGAGCTGGCCGCGGGCGGCGCGACCGGGACGGCGGCCGCGATGGCGCGGCTGTACGACCGGATCGGCTCCGGCCTGGTCCCCGCACCGGTATTGGCCGAGGCGACGCGGACGTGGTCGGAGGGCTTGGACGCGGTCAACGACCGGCCGGTGCGGTTCGGCCTCGGCTACGAACTGGCAGATCCGATCGGGACGTACGGACCGGCCGACGTCGCGTTCGGCCACTCCGGTGCGGGCGGCGGCCGCCACGGTGCCTGGCCCGCCGACGGGATCGGCTTTTCCTTCACCACCAACGAACTCCGGGCCGAGGACGTCGATGAACGCGCGTCCACGCTGCTCGCCGCGCTCAAGACCTGTCTGTGAAACATCCGGTCCGGACAAGGTGGAGACAACGACGTATTTCTGTCCTATCGTTACGCGCGTGTCAGAACCGACCCGCGCCGAGGTCAGGGAACTGCTCAGCGGCCTGGCCGAAGGAACCGTGACCCCCGTCGAAGCCGCCAAACGCGCTGCTCCCTGGCTCACCGAGGAAGCCGGAGACGTGCAGGACGAGGTGGTGTGGGACACCATCGACGCGCTGAGCGCCGCCGACTCCGCCACCCCTGATCAGGGATTTCTGTACGGGCCGGAGGATTTCCGGGCCTGGCTGGCCGAATTCGACACACGAGTGGCCGGCCAGTAGGTCCTTCCACGGCCGGACGGCCCGGTGGTCGAGCGCCCCAGTTGGGTGCGTTGGGTGCAACGGGGGCGTCCCTGGGTGCGGTGGATGCACCGAGGGCGTCCCTCGGACTTCCCGCCTGAGCCGCCGGCATCGCCCGACGTCGCGAACGCTCCGTTGCCGACGATGAACGTCCCGAACGGAGCGTTCGCGACGCCGTCGCGGTGCCCGCCACCGGCGTCCGCGCAGACGGGTGGTGTCGCGGCAGGTCAGGAGTTTCGGCTCAGCGTGGCCATGATCTCCGCGCGCACCCCGGGGCTGAGCGCGATGGTCGCCGTGGAATCCGCCGAGTGTTCGGTACCGTCCTCGTCGAGCACCACACCCCCGGCTTCCCGGACCAGCAGTACACCCGCCATCGTGTCCCACGGGTGATTGGACAGGTTGATGGTGCCGTCGAGCTTGCCGTGCGCCACCCACGCCAGATCGATCGCCGAGGTGCCGATCATGCGGATCCGCTGCGCGCGGGCGCCGAGGTCACGCAGCAGGCCGAGCCGCACCCGGTTACGGTCGCTCTCGTGCGCCTCGAGCGCGAAGTCACCGAGTGAGATCACCGCGTCGGCGATGTCCGTGACCTCGGAGCAGCGCAGCCGTTGCTCCCCGGCCCAGGCACCGTGACCGTCCACTGCGGAGTATTCGACGCCGAGGAAGGGCGCCGAAATCGTGGCGACCACGCTGCGGGAGCCGTCGACGAGGGCGAGCGACACGGCGCAGAGCGGGATGCCGCGGGCGAAGTTGGCGGTGCCGTCGACCGGGTCGAGCGTCCACCACAGCCCGCCGGCGGCCCGGCCGCCTCGTTCCTCGCCCACGACCGGGATCTCCGGGGTTTCCCTGCCGAGCAGGTCACGCACCGCGTCCTCGACGGCGAGGTCGACGTCGGTGACCATGTCCCGATCTCCCTTGGCGGCCACCGAAAAAGAGCCACGCGAGCGCACGATCTCCCGGGCGGTGGACATCGCGGCACGGGCGATCGGCAGCAACTGCGCGTAGTCGTTCATCGGCGCTCACGGTAGCCGCCGACCCCGTCGCCGATCAATAATCGAGACTGCCGACGACGAGAGGCGAGCTCATGACCACGCACTTCCTCCCGCGGAGCACCACGATCGACGAACGGGATCGTGGCGCGACGGTCGCCGTGCTCCCGGTCGGCAGCTTCGAGCAACACGGCGAATTCCTGCCGCTGGCCACCGACACCGCGATCGCCGTGACGATCACGCAGGCCATCGCCGACGTCTATCCCGTGCTCCAGCTGCCGCCGATCACCATCTCGTGTTCCCACGAACACGCGACCTGGCCGGGGACGGTGAGCATCTCCGCGAAGACGCTCTACTCGGTCGTGCAGGACATCGCGGAGTCACTGCGGCGATCCGGGGTCGGCGGGCTCGTCCTGGTCAACGGGCACGGCGGCAACTACGTACTGTCCAATGTGGTCCAGGAAGCCCACGGCTCCCTCGCGCTGTTCCCGATGCTGGAGGACTGGCAGGCGGCGCGCACGGACGCCGGGCTGGCGAGTTCGATCGACGAGGACATGCACGCGGGCGAGCTGGAGACCTCGGTGTTGCTGCACGCTCATCCGGACCTGGTCCGCGCGGGCTACGCCACCGCGGACGTGGTCACCGGCGACCGCCGTCGCCTGCTCACTACCGGTCTCGCGCGGTACACCGAATCCGGCGTAGCCGGGCGCCCCTCTCTCGCATCGGCAGAGAAGGGACGTGCCGTCATCGCGAGCCTCGTGACGTCGTTCGCGGACTGTCTTTCGGTCATTCGCTGACGCATAAACGGGCAATACCAGCGCCGAGCACACCATCGACCTGCGGAAACAATCCGCAAGCATTTACCGATAACGACGTTGCCCTGCCGTGATCCAGATCACGATGGCAGCACCTAATAGCCCCCTCGAACATCTTTGCTGGTGACTTCGAAAAACGCTCCGCAAATACACAAGCACTATTCAAGGGGACTGAAATGGGTATCAACGCGAAGATCATCCGGCGCGGCGGAATGGCGATCGCCGCGGTGGCCGCGGTGGGTGCGCTGGGGGCGTGCTCGACCGGCCAGGCGGGCAACGCGGCTCCGGCTCCGCAGGGCTCCGGCGGCGTCGGCGGCGGGATCGGCGCGGCTCCGAACGGCGGCGCCCTCCAGGGCGCGGGTGCGAAGGATGCCCCGGTCGCCGACGGCACCGGCGTCGCCAACGCCGGCGGTCACCCGAACTGCGCGAACCTGAAGGTGACGCCGACGTCGCCGGATCTGGTACCCGGTACCACCACGCAGATGCGGTTCCAGCTCAAGCTGACCAACCAGGCCGGCGTGCCCTGCGTGGTGCGCGGCTTCCCGGGCGTCCGCCTCAACGGTGACGACGGCACCGGCTGGGACCTGGCCCGCACCAACGCGGCCGTCCTGCCGATCCTGCTCGGCTCCGGCGAATACGCGACCGCCGATCTCACCTACCTGACCTCCGCCCCTGTCACCGGCGATGGCTCCGGTTCCGACTCGGGCTGGCACCCCACCACCATGTCCGTCACCCCGCCCAACGGCACCAACACCCAGACCCTGCCCTGGGTCGACGGCGTGGGCCTTGCCAAGCAGGACGGCGCCACTCACCCCGGCACCTACATCGCCCCGGTCCAGCCCAGCACCGCCAAGTAGCGACCGGCTATCCCGAAACAGCGAATTGCCGTGGGAACCACAATTCCCACGGCAATTTCGCTCTCCGGGTCAGGTGTTCGCCGCGGAATCCCCGGCGTCGCCGGAATGGTCGTCGCGCAGCAGCGCCAGTACCCGGTGCACCGCCGGGTCCCGCTGCCCGGCGCGGGTGGCGGCGACGATCGTGAGGGTCAGGTCGTCCACGTCGTCTTTTCCTTGCGGCCGCAGGGTTTCCAGCGTCCGGAACACTACCCCGGGCAATGCCCCGGCCTGGACCTGTTCGGGCACCAGGCACACGCAGGCCGCCGCCGCGACGTGGCTGATCAGGCCGGGGAGGCTGTCCGCGCGGGCGCCGTCGCGCGGGACGAAACCGGCGGCGCGGCAGGCGGCGGTGACCTGCTCGGCCAGGCCGGCGAGCGCGGTCAGGGAGGGCAGCGCGAAGCTTTCGCCGGCCAGGTCGGCGAGACGCAGGGCCGTGCGTCCGGCGAGCGGATGGTTCGCGGGCAGCGCGACGGCGAGGCGTTCGGCTGCCACCGTGCGCAGGTCGAGCCCGTCGGGGTCGGCGAGCGGTCCGCGCACGAAGGCGAGGTCGAGACGGCCCGAGCGGACCATCGAGGCCAGTTCGGCCGACGTGTTCTGGTGCAGGTGCGGCCGCAGTCCCGGAAGGCGGTGCCGCGTCAGCCGGAGCACACGCGGCAGAAAGGTGTAGGTGATACCGCTGATGAAGCCCAGGTGCAGTTCACCCTCGGTGCCGTGCGCGATGCGCCGCGCACGCCCGACGGCGGCCTGCTGCGCCTCGAGCAAGTGGCGCGCGTCGCTTGCGAAGGCAGCTCCGGCCGTGGTCAGCCGTACGGCGCGGGTGCTGCGCTCCAGCAGCCGCACCCCCAGAGCGCGTTCGAGGCGCTGGATCGCCTGGCTCAGCGGCGGCTGGCTCATCGAGAGGCGCTCGGCGGCTCGCCCGAAGTGCTCTTCCTCGGCCAGGACGACGAACTGCTCCAGCAGGCGCGTGGTCAGGTCCATAGCCTCAAGCATATGAATCACGGGGCAAGAAGTATTGGCGGTAGATCAATGACCTCGCTTTGACTGGTGTTCACCAGCACGGTCCCGATCGTCGATGCCGACGAGGCCGGGCTGCCGGAGGACACAGGAGGTGCGAGGCGATGTCGCCTTACCAGGTGGACGAAGGCGCGGCCGCAGCGCCCACCGGCCCGCTGACCGGACTGCGGGTCATCGAGCTGGCCACCGTGATCATGGGCCCGTACGCGGGCGCGCAACTGGCCGACCTGGGCGCGGACGTCGTCAAGATCGAGGCGCCGGGCGGGGATCCGACCCGGCACTTCGAACCGCGCCGCCACGCCGGGATGGCGGGCGCCGCGCTCAACTTCAACCGCAACAAGCGCAGCGTGTCCCTCGACCTGAAGACCGCCACCGGGCGGGAGGCGCTCCTCGCCCTGCTGGCCACCGCCGACGCCTTCATCACCAACATCCGGCCCGGCGCCCTGCACCGGCTCGGCCTGGGCTACGAGAGCCTGGCGGACGAACTTCCCCACCTCGTCTACGTCAACGCGCAAGGTTTCCGGAGCGATTCCCCGCTCGGCGACAACGCCGCCTACGACGACATCCTGCAGGCCGCCTCCGGGCTGGTCTGGCTGAACGAGCAGGTCACCGGCGAGGCCTACTACGTGCCGACGGTCCTGGCGGACAAGGTGTGCGGCCTGGTCATCGTCCAATCCGTACTGGCCGCGCTGCGGCACCGCGACCGCACCGGCGAGGGCCAGCACGTCGAGGTGCCGATGGCCGACACGATGATCGCGTTCAACCTGGTCGAACACCTCGCGGGCGCCTCACTCGACCCCACCGAGGAACCCGGCTACGGCTACCCGCGTGTCCTGAGCAAGGAGCGCCGGGCCTGCCGCACCGCCGACGGCTGGATGTGCATCCTGCCGTACAACGACCGCAACTGGCACGACTTCTTCGCGTACGCGGGCCATCCCGAACTGGTCGCGGACCCGCGCTTCGCGAGCATGCCGGCTCGCGTCGCGCACGCCGACGACCTGTACGGCTACGTCAGGGAGCTGACCCCGCAGTTCACTTCCGCGCAGTGGCAGGAGTTCTGCGACCGCGTGAGTATCCCGGCGCATCCCGTGTACAGCCTCCAGGAGGCCGCCGAGAGCGAGTACGCCCGCCAGGGCGGCCTCGTCCGAACGGTCCGGCATCCCACCGAGGGTGCCTGCCGCCTCGTCGCCCCACCGGTGCGCTACTCCCGCACGCCAGCCAGGATTTACCGGCATTTCCCGCCTGTCGGTGCGGACACCGACGAGGTGCTGGCCGAAGTGGGCTTCGACCCCGCCCGGCTCGCCCGGCCACCGGCACCCGGCCCGGCGCGGTGCGACTGAGCCCCGGGCCCACCCCAGCGACAGCGTCGTCGTCCCGAGGAGGATCCATGGCACCGCCCGAACACCTCGTCCCGCCCTGCCCGCGCACCGGACGGGCCTGGTCCGTCACCGTGCTCGCCCTGTTCTTCCTGCTGATCAACTACGCGGACAAGACGGTGGTCGGCCTCGCCGCGGAGCCGATCATGAAGGACCTCGGCCTCGGCGAACGGCAGTACGCCCTCGTCCAGTCCAGCTTCTACTTCCTGTTCAGCGTCTCCGGGATCGTCGTCGGTTTCGCCGCGGCGAAACGTCGTTCGACCCGGGTCATGGTCGTACTCGCGCTCGTCTGGGGCGTGACGGCGCTGCCCATGGCGGCGGGGCTCGGCCTCGGCGCCCTGATCGCCTCGCGGATCGCGCTTGGCGCGGCCGAAGGGCCGGCGGTGCCCGCCGCGACGCATACCGTCTACGGCTGGTTCCGGGCCCGCGACCGCGCCCTGCCCAACGCCTTGGTCCACATTGGACCCACCCTCGGTGTCGTGGCGAGCGCGCCACTGCTCAGCTGGATCATCGCGGACTTCGGCTACCGGACCGCGTTCGGCGTCCTGTTCGCCCTCTCGGTGGTGTGGTCCGCGGTGTGGCTGCTGGTCGCGCGCGAAGGTCCCTACGCCAGGACCGCCGCAGCCGAGCGTGCCGCGCCGCCGCGCGAGGGCGGTGCTCCGGTGCCGTACCGCGTGCTTTTCCTGTCGGGCACGGTGATCGGCGCCGTTCTCACCGGTTTCGTCGCCTTCTGGGCGACCACCACCGCGCTGGGTTTCCTACCGCGCTACCTGTCCTCCGGTCTCGGTATCGGGCGTCAGCAGGCGGGTACCCTCACCGCGCTGCCACCGCTGCTCGCCACCGTCGTGATCCTCGCGATGGGCGCCGTGGCCACGCGGCTGCGCCGCAGGGGAATGGACGGCCGCCGCGCGTACTGCCTGCCGGGTATGGCGCTGCTCGCCGTCGCCGGCATCACGATGATCCTCTTCCCGCACACCGGAAAAGGTGCGGCACTCGCCCTGATCACCGTGGCCTTCGGCCTGCCGAGCGCGTTCTACCCGATGATCTGGCTGCTCATCGGCGAGCTGGTGCCGCCGGAGCGCCGCCTGGCCGTCACCGCGGCCACCACCGCCATCGCCACCTCCGCCGGTGTGTTCGCGCCGCTGGTGATGGGTGGCTTCCTCACCGCGGACCGCGGGTACGCGGCCGGGTTCGGTGTCTGCGGCGGGCTGTTGCTGGCGGGTGCGGTCCTGGGCGCGGTCCTGATCAATCCGGCGCGAGACCTGCGGCGGCTGCCCGCTCCCGCCCCGGCTGTCGAAAGCACGAGTCCCGCATGACCCACGAAACCACCGCACCGCTGGTGCGCCGCATCGACGACAACGGCGTCGCCACTCTCACCCTCGATTCGCCCCACAACCGCAACGCCCTCTCGACCCGGCTCGTCGACGACCTCGCCGCGCATCTGAACCGCGCTGCCGAGGACTCCGGCATCCGGGCTGTACTGCTCACCCACACCGGCGAAGTGTTCTGCTCGGGCATCGACCTCACCGAAGCCCGCACGGGCACCGGCGTTACCGCCGAGCGGCTGACCGGTCTACTGCGCAGTGTCGTCGAAGCGCCGAAACCTGTCGTCGCCCGCGTGACCGGGCACGCACGGGCAGGCGGACTCGGACTGCTGGGCGCCTGCGACATCGTCGCGGCGGGCCCGGCCGCGAGCTTCGCTTTCACCGAAGTGCGCATCGGCCTCGCGCCCGCCGTCCTGTCGACGACCGTGCTGCCCCGCCTGGCCCCGCGCGCCGCCTCCCGCTACTACCTCACCGGCGAGCCGTTCGACAGCGCCGAGGCTGCCCGCGTCGGCCTGGTCACGATCGCCGCCGACGACGTCGACGAGGCACTCGAGCCGGTACTCGCCGGGCTGCGCTCCGCCGCACCCGGTGCGCTCGCCGCCGCCAAGCACCTCACCACAACGGACACGCGGCGGTTCTTCGCTGCCTACGCAAGCGAGCTGACCGCTCTCGCCGCGCGACTCGCCGGTGGCGCCGAAGCAGCGGAAGGCATCGCGTCCTTCCTCGAACGCCGCAGCCCGGCCTGGGATGCGGCCTCGTCCGAAACCTCTTGCGCCCCAACACCATTGAAGGAGCCGTGATGACCTCCCCACCCACCGCGTTGCCGTCGGTGCCCGGCCTCGACGTCCGCGTCGAGGACCACGTCGGCTGGATCGTCCTGGACCGTCCTCGGCACAAGAACGCCTTCACCGGCGAAATGCTGCGTGCCTGGGCCGAGGCGTACCGCGCCTTCCAGGCCGACGACCACGTGCGCGCCGTCGTCCTCACCGGCACCGGCGACGCCTTCTGCGCGGGCGCCGATCTCGGCGACCTCGGCCAGGCTCGCTCGCCACTGGACAGCCGCCGCCTGATGACCGAGCACGTGCACCCGGTGGCCAGAGCCGCCGAAGACCTCGCCAAGCCGCTGATCGCCGCCGTCAACGGGGCCGCGGTCGGCGCGGGCATGGACATGGCCCTGATGTGCGATTACCGGATCGCCTCCGACCGCGCGCGGTTTTCGGAGGGCTACGTGCGGGTCGGCCTGGTACCCGGCGACGGCGGTTGTCACTACCTGCCGCGCATCGTGGGGCGGTCGCGCGCACTGCGTCTACTGTGGACAGGAGAGTTCGTCGACGCGGACCAGGCACTGGCATGGGGGCTGGCCGACGAAATCTGCGTGCACGACCGGCTGCGAGAAAGGGCCGGCGAGTTCGCCGCGACACTCGCGTCCCAGCCACCGGTCGCGGTCGAGCTGATCAAGCGCGCGGTCCAGGCGGGCGAACACGCCGACCTGCGCACCTCGCTGGACCTGATCGCCTCCCACCAGGCCGTCGTCCTGGCGACCGGCGATTCCGCCGAAGCGCTCTCGGCCTTCCGCGACAAGCGTCCACCGCACTACACCGGAGCGTGAGACAGATGACCACGACCGAGGACCTGCGCAAAAAAGTCCGCGACTTCCTCGCCTCTCATCCGTTCACGCCGCGATGCGATTCCTGGGCAGGCGCGTACGACCCGGGCTTCAGCCGTGAACTCGCCCACGCCGGGCTGCTCGCTGTTTCCTGGCCCGAGCACCTGGGCGGCGGTGGCGGCACCGCCGTCGACCGCCTCGTGGTGACCGAGGAACTTCTGCGCGCGGGAGCGCCGCTCGCCGCGCACTGGGTGGGCGAACGGCAGATCGGCCCGACTCTGCTCCGGCACGGCACACCGGAGCTGCAAGAGGAGTTCTGCCCGCCGCTGGCCCGCGCCGACCGCACCTTCGCGCTGGGCATGAGCGAACCGGACGCGGGATCGGACCTGGCCTCGTTGCGCACCTCCGCCGTCCGCGACGGCGACGGCTGGCGCATCACCGGGCGCAAGATCTGGACCAGCGGCGCGCACCTGGCCACCCACCTGTATGTCCTGGCCCGGACCTCCCGCGAACCCGACCACCACGACGGGCTGACGGAGTTCATCGTCGCCATGGACGCACCGGGAATCACCGTCACGCCCATCCTGGATCTGCGCGGTGAGCACCACTTCAACGAGGTCGCGCTGGAAGACGTGTACGTTCCGGGCCGCTGGGTGATCGGCCGGGTCGGCGAGGGCTGGCGGCAGGTCGTCGGCCAGCTCGCCTTCGAACGGGGCGGCCCCGAACGATTCCTGTCGACCTATCCACTCCTGTCCGCGGTGCTCACCGCGGGCCTCGTGGACGACACCGCCCGGCGCGAACTGCGGGCGCTGGCCGCACGTTTGCAGATCCTGCGTGCCTGGGTACTGGAGACCGCGCGCACGCTCGACGCCGGCGGCGCTCCGGTCGTGCAGGCCGCCATGAGCAAATACCTCGGCAACCGGTTCGAGCTGAGCGTCATCGAGTGGGCGCGGCCGCTCATGCCGCGGGCAATCCCTGCCGTCCGCGCACTCTACGACCAGGCCCTCGCGGCTTCGCCCGCCTCGGGAATCCGCGGTGGGGCGGCCCAAGTCATGCTGTCGATGATCGCCAAGGACAACCGATGACCACTCGAATCGAACACACCCTGGAAAAGGATCTGGACGACGCGGTCACCGAGGTGATCGCGGGCTGGGACCGGCCCGGCGACCCGCGCGAGCACTGGCGGATCGCGGCCCGGCTCGGCTGGACCACCATCCTGGACGACTTCCGCGTCGACGGCGCAGTGGACCGCGACCAGCGGGAACTCGCCGACGCCGCCTGTGGCGCGGTCACCGCTCTCGCCCGCGGCGGATTCGCGCTCCCACTCCGCCAGACCCTGGTCGCCCGCGCGGCGGCCATAACCCCGGTGTCCGAAGTGGACACTGTCGCCGTTCATCCGACCGCGCAAGGACTCTGGGAACCGATCGCCGACGTCCTCGTCTCCGCCGACGGCAGCGTCACTCACGGCGTACCAGGCGGCGAGGCCGGGCGCGATCTCGCGGACCGGCCCTACCGTCTCGCGCCACCACCGCCGCAGGAAATCCCGCGGCGGCTGACCGCGCTGGCGGACGTCCTCTGGTGCCAGGAGATGATCGGCGCGGCACAAGGCGCCGTCGCCGAGGCCAGGCGCTACGTCACCCAGCGCGTCCAGTTCGGCAGGCCGCTTGCCGCCATCCCCGCGGTCCGGAACCTGCTGGGGCAGCTGAAAATCGACCTCCGGGAACTGGAAACCAGCACGTACGAGGCCCGGCACCGCCTCTTCGGCGACGACTCGGACGCGCTGACCTTCGCACTGGTCACCGCGCGCGAGGTCGCGGCCGCCGTGTCACCCCGGATAGCCCAGACCAGCCACCAGCTCCACGGCGCGATGGGCATCACCCGCGAGGCCGGACTGCACTGGCGGACCAAACTGCTGTGGGCAGGCTGCGACGAGGGCGCCGCGCGGCGCGACCACGGAATCGAAGCCGTACCAGTCGACGAACCGTCCCTCTGGTCGCTCACCACACCGGGCACTCTCCGGAGCGGTGCCCGTCCGTAGTCCACCAGCGACACGGCTGGTACGAGCCGGGCTCACGCGATGGCGCCGGGCTGCAGGACCAGCGCGGGCTTGCCCTCGACCAGTATCAGGCCGACCTCGACCGAGGGGGATCCCCGCGCTGATCGCCGTCACGTCGCAGGGGTGTGCAGGCGCATGCACGGTTTGTAGCCCTCATTCCGGGGAGGCGCCCCCGTACCCGGCGGCGGGCCCCGTGAAGACCGGACGATCCCGTTCGGGTGGATCAAGAGCGCACCGCTCGCCGTGGTGTGCACGGCCCGGAAGCATGGGAAGCCGGGATCGCCAAGGGGCGGCGGGAGTCATGGAGGAGCATTGAGGACAACGAAGTACGCGGCCGCGGCGGCGGGGCTGGCGTTGATCGCGAGCACCGTCGCCACGGCGACACCGGCCATCGCCGGGCAGAGCGGCCGGGTCGTGCTCACGAACACCGACAACGGCCGATCCGTGCGCGCGAATATCGGGGACACCATCGCGGTCCGGCTCACCAGCTACCGAGACCAGGGGCTCACCTACTCTTGGGGTATCCCGCAAACCAGTGAGCCACAGGCTCTCGACCGGACCACGGGCACGACCACACCGGCCGGTGGCGCCTCGGCGACCTTCCACGCCGCTGGGGAAGGCACCGTCACCATCTCCGCGGTACGGACCTGCCGTCCCGACGCCGGCCGCGTCTGCCCGCACGTCGTCACGCCGTGGAAGGCCACCGCGACCATCAAGTGATCCGGCGGTACGAGCCTTACTTGTCCAACGCGGCCTAGGTACCGACCTCGTCGAGATGCGGCAGGTAGTGATCGAGCCGTTCCCGTTTCGCCCGCAGATAGCGGATGTTCTCGTCGTTCGGCGGCACCAGCAGCGGAACCCGCGCCACGACGCCGATCCCGTCGCACTGGAGCGCGTCCAGCTTGTGGGGATTGTTCGAGAGCAGCCGGACCGAGAGGACACCCAGGTCACGGAGGATCTCGGCCGCCGCCCGGAAGTCCCGCGCGTCGACCGGCAGCCCCAGCGCGAGGTTCGCGTCCACGGTGTCGAGCCCCGCCTCCTGCAGCCGCATGGCCTTCAGCTTGGCCAGCAGGCCGATCCCGCGCCCCTCGTGGCCACGCAGGTAGACGAGCACGCCCGCGCCTTCCGCGACGATGGCCTGCAACGCGGCGGCGAGCTGATCCCCGCATTCGCAGTGCGCCGAGGAGAAGACGTCCCCGGTGAGGCATTCCGAATGAATCCTGACCAGCGTCCCGTAGCCGCTGACATCGCCGTGGACGAGTGCGACGTGTTCGTCGCCGCTGCGCCGGTCCAGGTACCCGACGGCGCGGAAATCCCCATACGCCGTGGGAAGCCGGGTGTCCACGATCCGGTCGACGACCGGCTGGGGGAGGTGTGCCTCCGTGAGATCCTCGGTCATCGCCTTCGTCCCATCCTCGCCGTTCCTGTCCTTCGCCCGCTGCTCCCAGAAATCCGCCCACGCACGGATGAGGAGCACTCCCGCGCCCGGCAAGCTCGCGACGAGCACCAGCACGCCATAGACCACCGCGACCGTGAGCCCTTGCGCCGCACCGAGGCCGGCGGCGCCGAAGGCCAGCGCGGCGACGCCTTCGCGCGGTCCCCAGCCCCCGATGTTCACCGGCAATCCCATCGCCAGCAGCACCAGCACCAGCAGGGGCAGCAGCTCGTCGATCGGCGCGGTCGAGCCCGCGGCCCGCGCCGCGACCAGGAACATCGCGAGGTACCCGGCCAGTGTCAGCGCGGACAGCACCGCCACACCGGGCCAGGACGTCCGGGAGAGCAGCCCGGCGCGGATGTCGGTGAGCGTGACGCCGAGCCCGCGACGCCACTTCGACGTACTGGCCGCCCATCGCCGTCCCACCGTGAAACCGGCGGCGAGCAGGCACCCCGCGGCGAATACCACCACGACGCCGCAAATCGTGACGACGTCGCGGAATTCGGCGGGCACCACCGACGGGCGGAAGAACAGGACGGCGAGCCCGGCGCCGATCATGACGACCTGGCCCGCGGTGCGTTCGAGCAGCACCGCGCGCACCCCGCGCCCGACGTCCCCCGCCCCGCGTCCGTGCTGAACGGCGCGGTGGACGTCGCCGAGTACCCCGGCGGGCAGGACGGCGTTGAGGAACAACGCGCGGTAGTAGTCGGGAACGGCCGTACGCAACGAAAGCCGCAGGCCGAGACGCCGCGCGACGAGGCACCAGCGCCAGGCGCTGAACACGGTGGTCACCGCGCCGATCGCGAGCGCGGCGAACACCACGCGACCGTCGATCACGTGCAACGCGGCCAGGAACGCCGCCGAACCCAGCTGCCACACCAGGATCCCGATGATGGCCAGCGCCGCCAGCGCCCGCAGCCACGGCAGGAACGCGCGCATCGTCCTCACACTCCCGCTGGCAGGGCGAGCAGATCACCGTGGTGGATCACGGCCCGCAGCGCGCCGTCCGCGCACTCGGCCAGCCGTCTATCCAAATAGGACTCAGCGGCGGCGGTGAGGCCGGGCTGGTGCGCGCAGGCCGCCGCGACCCAGCCGCGGAGCCATTCCGCCAGCAGCGGCGCCTCCGCCGCGCCGAGCCGCCACGGGCTGGCGTGCCGGTGCACCACCGCGCCCCGGCGTTCGAACTCCCCGGCCGCGAAGTCAACAGCGTCGGGGCCGAGCAGGTCGCGGCCCTCGGCGGTGCGGCGCTGGTGAGCATTGAACGCGGCCTCGATCTCGCCGTCGAGCGGGTCGGGCGGGGTCAGCTCGACCCGCCCCTCGACCGACAGCGCCAGCAGTGTCGGGTGCTCGGCGCAGGCGTCGGCCAGCGCGGTGACCTCGTCGGCGGTGAGCAGATCCAGCAGCGCGGACGCCGTCACCAGCGACGTGTCGGCGAGGTCGTCCGCGTGCAGCTGGGTGATGTCGCGCCGTTCGGTCTCGACTGTGACGGGCTCGCCGCCCATTCCGGTGGCGGGCAGGTTCTCGCTCGCGTGCGTGAGCAGGACGGGATCGCGGTCGTGCAGGATCCAGCGTTGCGGGCAGGGAAGCCGTCTGGCGAGCCAGCGCCCCATCGCGCCGGTGCCGCAGCCGAGGTCGCGGATCACCAGCGGCGCGCGACTCGGCAGGCGCGTCCGCAGCAGATCGACGAGTTCGCCGGCGCGCGCGGCGGCGTCGGCGCTTTCCCGCAGCCGCAACCATTCCACCGAAAACCCGCTCCCGCTACCGGTCGCTTCGAGCCGCTCCAGTACCTCCGCGAGCTGCCGCGTCGTCGAGCCCCAGCCCTGCAGCGAACGCTGCCGCAGCCGCGCCGACTCCCGCAGCTGATCACGCAGGCCCGGCGAGGCGAACCAGCAGCGGAGCGTGTCCGCGAGAATGTCGGCGTTTCCCGGTGGGACAAGGATTCCGGGCATGGTCCCGTCCGGCGCCAGGCCGAGCGTGTCCGGGACACCGTCGGCCGTCGTCGCGAGCACCGGCAGCCCGCGCGCGAGTGCCTCGGTGATCACCATGCCGTACGTCTCGGCGTGCGAGGGCAGCACGACAAGGTCAGCGGCCGCGTACGCGGCGTCGAGATCCGCGCCGATCCGCGGCCCGGCGAGGGTGATCCGACCGGTCAGACCGCGCCTGTCGATGAGGGCACGAAGCCGTTCGACGTACCCGGGATCACGTCGCACCGGCCCGGCGATTTCGCACGTCCAAGGCAGATCTTCCAGCGCTGCCAACGCTTCGACGAGCACGTCCTGTCCCTTGCGCGGCGTCACGGAGCCGACGCAGAGCAATCGCGACATCCCGTCGGTGCCCGGCGCGGGCGGTGCGGGGTCGGTGCCCGGCGGGACGACGTGCACCCGGTCGCGGTCCAGCCCGTGACGTTCGATCAGCCGACGCGCGGCGGCCGCGCCGGTGGTGATGACCGCACTCGCCGCCAGGAGCGTTTCCCGTTCCGCCGCGTCGAGCCGTGCGGCCGTGTCGGGGGTGAGTCCTGTTTCCTCGGCCAGCGGCAGGTGCAGCAGCACCGCGATCCGCAGGCGCCGAGCCTCCGGTACGACGATCTCGGGAACTCCGCAGGCCAGGAGACCGTCCACGAGCACCACCGTGTCATCAGGCGCTTCGGCCAGCGCCTTGGTCAGTTCGGCGCACGCGTCGTCGTCCGGCCGGGGCCAAGCGCCCGCGATGGCGAGTTCGCGTACCTGCCACCCCGCGACCAGCAGCCCCTGGCAGACACGGCGGTCGTACTGGTTACCGCCGCTGGGCACCGAGACGTCGTCGACGTCGCCGGGCAGGACGACGAGCACCTCGCCGGTCACAACGCACGCTCGTAACTGGCCCAGGCGACATGGGATTCACGCAGCGTGACGATGATCCCGTCGATCCCGCGGGCGCCCTCCCCGAGCGAACCGGCGTGCACGCGCTCGGCGAGCCGGTCGGCGACGACCTTGGCCAGGAACTCGGTGGAGGTGTTCACGCCGGCGAACTCCGGCTCCTCGTCGAGGTTGCGGTAGTTGAGATCACCCAGCACAGCGCCGAGTTCCCGGGTGGCGAGGCCGATGTCGACGACGATGCCGTCCGCGTCGAGTTCCGCCCTGCGGAACGAGGCGTCGACCACGAACGTGGCCCCGTGCAGCCGCTGTGCCGGGCCGAAGACCTCGCCGCGGAAGCTGTGCGCGACCATCATGTGATCGCGGACGGTGACAGTGAACACCCGTTCCCTCCAGAAACGTCGGCCGTGCCTAGGTCCCCTCGTAGAGGACACGGTGGCAAAGCGCGGACGGTTCACTGTTCGTCAGACGCGTCATCACAGCGGGCAGCGTCGCGAAGGCGGATTCCCCGGTGACCAGCACGTCGAACGCCGGATCGGCGAGCAGTTCCAGCGCCAGCGCCATCCGGTCGGCGAAGTCGCGCCCCGGCCGCGCCACGGTGCCGACCTGGCTGCCGCGCACGGTCAGCCGCCGCGAGTGGAAGAACTCGCCGAGCGGCAGGCTGATCTTCCGGTCGCCGTACCAGCTCAGCTCGACGACGACGCCGTCCGGCGCGAGCAGTTCCAGCGACCGGGCGAGCCCGGCTTCGGACGCGCTGGCGTGCACGACGAGGTCACAGCCGCCCTTGGCCTGCGCGGGGCTGGTGAACTCGACGCCGAGCCCGGCCGCGACTTCCGCCCGCGCCGGTTCGATGTCCACGAGCTGCACGCGGACCCCGGGAATACCCGCCAGGAGTTTCGCGACGCAACAGCCGACCATCCCGGCGCCGACGACCGCGACCCGGTCACCGATCAGCGGTTTCGCGTCCCACAGCGCGTTCACCGCGGTCTCGACCGTGCCGGCGAGGATGGCGCGTCCCGGCGGCACGGTGTCCGGCACCGGCGTCACCGCGGCGGCCGGGACGACGTACCGGGTCTGGTGCGGGTAGAGGCAGAAGACGGTACGGCCGAGCAGCTCACGCGGCCCTTCCTCGACGACTCCGACGTTGAGGTAGCCGTACTTGACCGGCCAGGGAAACTCGCCTTCCTGGAACGGCGCGCGCATCAGGTGATACTGGCTTTCCGGTACGCCACAACGGAAAACCAGCGACTCGGTGCCGCGGCTGATTCCCGAGCAGACACTGCGCACGACGACGTCGCCGTCGCTGGGTTCGGGCAGCTCGACGGGGAGGATCTCCCCGTGGCCGGGGCCAGTGAGCCAGAAAGCGGTTGCGGCGCGCATGGACACCTCCGAGCTAGTCTCGATCGCACCCTACGCGGTGAAAGGAGCCGGCCATGGCGATCCGGATCCGCTGTGGCGCCGTCACGTTCGGGTGGGGACCGTTCGCGGGAGCGGCGCTCCAGCTCGTTCTGCTGGCGCTGGTGTGGAAAGTGGACGGTCTCGGTCTCGCGGGCTGGCTCAGCGGATCGGCTTACGCGATCGCGCTGTGCGCCCTCCTGCTCGTCGCTCTGCGAGGGACGCGACTCGGGCCCGCGGACGTCGTCACGCTCACACGGGCGACGCTCGTCGGCTGCGTCACCGCACTGGTCGCCGACACCGTGACACGACCGGCCCCGATCCCGACGCTCGTCGCACTCGCCTCGATCGCACTGGCACTGGACGCCGCCGACGGACAGGTCGCCCGCCGCACCGGCACCGTCTCCCCGCTCGGCGCGCGCTTCGACATGGAGGTGGACGCGTTCCTCATCCTGGTGCTGAGCGTGTTCGTCGCGCGATCGCTCGGACCATGGGTGCTGGCGATCGGAGCGATGCGCTACGCCTTCGTGGTCGCGTCGTGGTTCCTGTCGTGGCTGAAGGCACCCTTGCCGCCGAGCATGGGCCGCAAGACCGTCGCCGCGTTCCAGGGCGTCGTGCTCGTCGTCGCGGCGTCGGGCGCGCTGCCGCAAACGTTTGCGATCACGGTGACAGCGCTGGCGCTCGCGTCGCTGTGCTGGTCGTTCGGCCGTGACGCCGCCTGGCTGGCACGGCACCGCGCGGCCTGAGACACGCGTCAGGCCCTGCCCTGTCACATCAACTCGGCAGGCAGTGATCAGTCCGATGTGGACGGCCACGTCGTGACGCCAGACCTGCTTCTCGTAGCGGGTGGACGTCCATCGGCAAGTCCTTCTCGCGACGGTGGGTGGCCTGGTCGTTTCGGCCCCCGGCCCCGCGGTCCGGGCCGGAGGGCCTGGCTCAGCCAGTGCGGAGAAAAGTCCCGGAAAGCGACGTGGCGATGTCGGCGAGTTGGGCGACAAGGGTGTCCGCGTCGGCGTCGAGGAGGCCGGACCGCCAGGCGAGCATGATCTCCACGAAGCCGCCAATGCCCAGCAGGACGTTGACCCTGAAGGCCGCTTCGTCGACGTCGTCACGCAGATACGGCCGGGACAGCTGGATGAGGATGTCCGTGGCCTGCTGAACGGTCTGCCTGCGCCGCTGTTCCAGGATCGCGCTGCCGGAGTGGTCACCGAAGAGAAGCTGGGCGCGCGCGGGTTCTTCCTGGATGTGATGCACGACGACGTCGAGTGCGGCACGGAGCTGCTCGAGCGCCGGCAGGTCGGAGTGTTCGGCCACCACTCGCAGGAGCATGCCGAGCGTCTCGTCGCGGATCTGGTCCCACACGGTGGCCAGCAGTTCGTCGCGATTGGCGAAGCTCTCGTAGAAGTAGCGATCGGTGAGACCTGCCTGGGCGCAGACGCCGCGCATGGTGACCGCGGCCCAGCCCTGGTCCTGCCAGATGTCCGTGGCGGCGCCGACCAGGGCACGTCGCCGCTCTTCGCGACGCTGGTCAGCCGACTTGCCGCCGTAGCGGCGCGAGGTGGCAGGCGGTGTGGTCACCTGCCCATCTTGACATCGACCGCCCTCAGATCTCATTCTGATGGCATGCGACCGCAGAATGGCCTGCGTCACGTCCGCCGCGCCCGGAGCGGTGTGGCGGCGGCCCTCACCTCCGTCACGGTGCGGCCTCTCACCGCCGTGATCCCGAACAACCGTTCCGGCGTGCTGTTCACCCGCTGGCTCGTGGCAGGCGGCCTGCGCATCGCCGGTCCCGCGCTGCCGGGAAGCCGCATCCGGCCACTGGCCCGTACCTCCGCCGGTGGTTTCGGCGTGCGCGGCGAGTGGGTTCGGGGCCCCGGGGTCCGGCGGGACGACGCGGTGATCTTCTACCTGCACGGCAGCGGGTTCGCGGTGTGTTCGGCCCGTACCCATCGCGGGCTGACCACACGGCTGTCTGAGGGGACTGGACTGCCGGCGTTCGCGTGCGACTACCGGCTCGCGCCCCGCCACCGGTTTCCGAGCGCAGCGGACGACGTGCGCGCCGCCTACGACTGGCTCGTGGACCAGGTGGGCGCCCCGGAACGGATACTGCTGGCCGGTGACTCCGCGGGTGGGCACCTGGCGGTGGACCTGACGCTGCAACTGCTCCGGGAGGGCCGGGCCGCCCCGGCCGCACTGGCACTGTTCTCCCCCTTGTTCGACGTGACCCTTTCCCTGGCAGCCGACCGGGAACGGATGCGCCGGGATCCGATGGTCTCGGCGGCCCGCGCCGCGCGGCTCGTCGGCCTCTACACAAAGGACGCCGATCCGCGGTCTCCGCGGCTACGGCTGTCCGCCGACGCCGTCTCGGCCTTCCCGCCCACCCTCATCCAGGCGGGTGGCCGGGAAATGCTCGCCGCGGACGCCATCGAGCTGGCCCGCACCCTCCGGCGTTCGGGAGCCGACTGCGAACTCGACATCGTGCCTGGGCAGATGCACGTGTTCCAAGCACTGTCCCGGGTGGTCCCGGAGGCCGGACCCGCGCTGAAGCGTGCCTGCCATTTCCTCGGCACCCACACCCCGGCCGACCTGCCCCTGCGCCTGGCGGCGTCCCAGGAGGCATCGTGACGGGACGTCGACGCACCTACGGCACACACGCCGTCGTAACCGGGGCAGGCAGCGGGATCGGCCGGGCGTTCGCCCTCGATCTGGCCCGCCGGGCGGGCCGGGTGGTGTGCGCCGACATCGACAGCACCACCGCTGGGAAGACCGCTGCCGAAATCAAGGAGCAGGGCGGCGAAGCGATCGCCGTCGAGTGCGACGTGTCCAGTGCCGACGCCGTCGATCACCTCGCGGGCGCGGCCCGTTCGTGGTTCGGCCGCGAGCCCGACCTGGTGGTCAACAACGCCGGCATCGGCGCGGGCGGCCGGGTCGTCGGCGACGGCCCGCTGTCGGACTGGCACCGCACGATCAGCATCAATCTCTGGGGCGTGATCCACGGCTGTCACACGTTCCTGCCCGCGATGCGCGAAGCGGGAGCAGGCGGCGTCATCAACGTCGCCTCGGCCGCCGGGTTCACCGCCGCCCCGAAAATGGCCGCCTACAACGTCAGCAAGGCCGGAGTCGTGAGCCTGTCGGAGACGCTGGCCGCCGAGTTGTCCGGCACCGGCGTCGGCGTGACGGTGCTGTGCCCCACGTTCGTTCGCACCAACATCTTCGGCGGCGAACTCATCGACGCCACGGCCGCCCGGCTGGCCCGGCGGATCTCCGGCGTCGTCGGATTCTCCCCGGAACGGGTCGCCCGCATGACACTGAACGCCCACGATCGCGGCCGGCTCTACGTGGTGCCCCAGCCCGACGCCCGGATTCTGTGGCACGCCAAGCGATTCCTGCCCGGCCCGTACGCCAGGACCGCCGGACTCGCCGGCCGGTTCCTGCCCGGCGCCGAGCCGGAGAACTGAGGAGGAGTGATGTCCTACGACTTCGCGGCGATGCTGCAGACGATCAAGGACAAGCAGTGGTCGCTGGCCGACATCGACTGGGACGCGCCCGGCGCCGAGACCATGACCGGCGAACTGCGTGCCAAGATGCGGCCGTTCATGGCCGACCTGGTCTGGATCGAACACGTCGGCGCGCGGGGTTTCGCTTCGCTGGCCAAGAAGGCGCCGACGCCGGAGATCCAGGAGATCTACCGCTACTTCCACGCCGAGGAACAGAAACACGCCAACGCCGAGCTGGCGCTGATGAAGCGCTGGGGCATGCTCGACGAGCGCGACGCGATGCCGGAGCCGAACATCAACGTCAAGCTGGCGATCAAGGTGCTCGACGACTTCGGCGACACCCTCCCGCTCAGCGGGCTGGCCACGCTCATCCCGCTGCTGGAGTGTGCGCTGGACGGCGCGCTGGTGAAGTTCCTGCTGGAGGAGGTGACCGACCCGGTCTGCCATGAGGTGTTCCGGCACATCAACTCCGACGAGTCCCGCCACATCACCGTCGACTTCCAGGTGCTGGACCTGATCGGTTCGGGGCCGGCGCACAAGCTGTTCGTGGAGACCATCGGCAATCTCAAACCCCAGGTGGTCCTCGGGCTGATCGTCGTGTTCGTCCCGCTCATCAACAGGATGCGCGACAACATCGTGGCCATGGGCCTGCCGGAGACGAAGCTCTACAACGCGGTCAAGCGCTTCGCCACGATCGGCGGGCGCAGCGCGCACACCGGGCGGATCCCCGCCTACCACGTACTCAAAGCACAAGCGGCCATGATCGTCGACCGCTCGCACGTCTACCACCGGCTGCTGGCCGATCCGATGGTGAAGATCACGAAACGCGTCCCCGCCCGCTGGCTCGGCAAACCCCAGTCGTGGACCGAGGAGATCACCCACGAACCGGTGGCTTCATGAGGATCGACGACTTCCGCGGCGAAGTGATCCGCGGTACCGGCTGGTTCGGCCGCGACTTCACCGGGCAGCGGGTCGCCGTGCTCGCGCCGGGACGCGAAGCGGCCCAGATCGTCCCGGAGGTGGCCGCCACCGCGCAGACGGTGAAAGTGTTCCAGGAGGAACCGGACTGGATCGTGCCCCTCCACGTCCCCGGTGGCAGGGCCGTCGGCGTCGCGGTCGCCAGGGCGTACCTGCGGTGGCAGGTCAAGGATCCGTGGGTCCGCCGGCTACTCACCCCCGACCGGCGCTTCGGCTCCCGGCGCCTGGCCGCCAGCCTCGGGTACTTCGCCACCCTGCGGAGGCCGAACTGCAAGCTGATCACCTGGCCCGTCTACGCCGTCGCCGAACAAGGCGTCCGCACCGCCGAAGGCATCGAGCACCGCGTCGACTGCATCGTGCTCGGTAACCGCTCCGCCCTGACCGGACCCCCGGCAGCCCCTACCGCGACCGCCGAAGGACGACCCGCATGAACGCGCTCGCCGCCGCCCGCCCTGACCACGAGGTCGCCGTCATCGGCGGCGGGTTCTCCGGGATCGGGGCCGCGATCGGCCTGGACAAAGCCGGGTTCGACGACTTCGTCGTGCTCGAGGAGGGCGACGGCGTCGGCGGGGCCTGGCACTGGAACACCTACCCCGGCGTCGCGGTCGACATCCCCTCGTTCAGCTACCAGTTCTCCTTCGAACAGATCGCCGACTGGTCCCGCGTCTACGCGCCCGGCCGTGAACTCAAGACCTACGCCGAACACTGTGTCGACAAGTACGACATCCGCCGCCGGATCCGCCTGAACACCAAGGTCGTGGCGGCGACCTTCGACGACACGACGCACCTGTGGCGGCTGGACACCGCCGACGGCGATGCCATCACCGCCCGGTTCGTCGTGGGAGCCACCGGAGTCCTCACCCAGCCCAAGGAACCCGCCATCGACGGGCTCGCGGACTTCCGGGGCACGGTCATGCACACCGCGCGCTGGGATCACGACGTCGACCTGCGCGGACGCCGCATCGCGATCATCGGCACCGGCGCCTCCGCCGTGCAGGTCATCCCCTCGATCGCACCCGGTGCCGAGCACCTGACCGTGTTCCAGCGCACCCCGATCTGGTGCCTGCCCAAACTCGACGCCACCCTCCCCCGCACGGTCCGGCTCATGCTGCGCCGGCTGCCAGGAGCGCGACGTCTCTCGCGGCTGGCCAGCCAGTCATTCGTCGAAGCGACTTTCCCGCTCGCCGCGCATTTCCACGGTCTGCTCCCGATGGCCGCCGCCGGAGAACGGATCGGCCGTGCCTACCTCCGGCACGCGGTCGACGACCCCGGGCTACGCGCCAAGCTCACCCCGGACTACGCCCTCGGCTGCAAACGACCGAGTTTCTCCAACGACTACCTGCCGACGTTCAACCGCACCAACGTCACTCTCGAAACCAGTGGAATCGCCACGATCACGGAAACCGGCATCCGCACTACGGACGGCGTCGAGCACGCCGCCGATGTGCTGATCCTGGCGACCGGCTTCAAGGTCTTCGAGAAGGGCAACATGCCCGCCTTCACCGTTCGCGGTGCCCGGGGAGCCGACCTGGAAAAGTTCTGGCACGAGAACCGTTTCCAGGCCTATCAGGGAGTCAGCGTCCCCGGCTTCCCGAACCTGTTCACCATCCTCGGCCCCTACGGCTACAACGGATCGTCGTACTTCAACCTCATCGAAACCCAGACGAGGCACATCGTGCGCTGCCTGGCCAACGCCCGCGAAACCGGAACCACCCGGATCGAGGTCACTCCCGAGGCCAACGACCGCTACTTCCGGACCATGCTCGGCAGGCGCCGCCATCAGGTCTTCTACAAGGACTCCTGCGCACTGGCCAACAGCTACTACTTCGACGAGCACGGGGACGTACCGTTCCGGGCCTCCCCCACTCTGGAAACCATGCTGACAAGCCGATGGTTCGACCTCGACGACTATTCCTTCGCACCATCCGGGACAGCACACTGACGAAGCTCGGGCAGCCTTCGCCGTGATCGGGACGAAGCCGTTCTAGGTCGCGCGGCGGGCGCGGGCGCGGCGCTTGCCCTCGTGCATTGCCTGGACCCGGGCGATCGGGATGGTGTGCCCCTCCTCGACGAGGTCCGCGGGCAACTCCTGCGGCTCGGGCATCTCCTCGGCCCACGGGTCGCGATCGCCGAGCCGCTCGACGGCGGTGTGCAGCGTGAAATCGGCCGGGGTGACGTCGTCGATTTCGGACCACGCGAGCGGGAACGAGACCGGGGCGCCGGGACGGATGCGCGGGCTGTACGCGGCGACGACGGTCGCACCGCCCGCACGGGTCGAATCGAGGAAGACCTTGCCACCGCGGTCCTCGCGGATGAACGCCGTCGTGGCGAGCGCCGGATCGATCCGCTCGGCACGGGCGGCGACGGCGCGGGTGGCCGCCGCGACGTCGTCGATCGCGAGCCCCGGCACGATCGGCACGAACACGTGCACGCCCTTGGCGCCGCTGGTCTTGACCGCGCCGGCGAGCCCGTCATTGGCCAGCGCTTCGCGGATGAGCTTGGCGGCGTCGATAGCCGTGCGGAAGGTGTCGCCGGGCGGCGGGTCGAGGTCGAGGATGAGGTGCGTCGGGCCCTGGGAGTAGTCGGCGAGCAGCAGCGTCGGGTGGTACTCGACCGCGCGCTGGTTGCCGAACCACAGCAACGTCCGCACGTCGTCGCACAACGCGTACGACACCTGGCGATGGGAGGACTCGGCCCAGATCGAGACCCGCTTGACCCAGTCCGGCGTGTACTTGGGCAGGTTCTTCTGCATGAACGGTTCCTGCCCCGGCCGGATACGGACGACCGACAGCGGCCTGCCCCGCACCTGCCGGACGAGCCGGTCGCCGACGGCCTCGAGGTAGTCGACCAGATCACGCTTGGTCGCCTCGGCACCGTCGAACAGTGGCTGGTCGAGGTTGGTCAGCGTCACGCCCTGCCGGGCCTCTTCGCCGCTCATACGATCGACCCTTGCCCACCGGTGGGGCCACAGTCAACTCGGTGGATGCTCGTGCTCAGGCGAGCGCCGCCGCCAGCGCGAGGTAGCCGCCGCCCCCGACGACGAGCCCGAGCACCAGACCCACGACGACCTGGGGCGTGGTGTGATCCTTCAACGCGACGCGGGACCAGCTCACCCAGCCGGCGAGCGGGAACAGCAGCGCAAGCCACGGGCCGTAAACCGCCATGAGGATCACCACGGCTCCGGCCGCGACGGCAGCGTGGATGGACACCTTGAACTTCAGCCCGAACGTGATCGCGAGCGCCACGACCAGGCTGGCCAGCTCGGCCGCGGCCAGCGCGACCATCTCGTGCGGCGCGCCCCCCGGCGAGCAGGATCACGAACCCGGCGCCGAGCGAGCCGATGCACACCGCGAACGGCACGAGCCGCCCCGCCCGGTCGGTGACATGGTGGCTGTCCCAGCTGCCCCGCTTCGCGCCGCGGACGATCACCGCCATCGGGATCAGCGAGCCGGTGACACCGACGACCAGTCCCCATAGCAACGCCCGGCCGAGGCTGTGCCCGGTGACCTGCCACGCTACGGCCAGCGGCAGCCCGAGCACCCACACCCACGGCGCAAGCACCTCGGTCGCGACACGGGCCATGACCCTCGGCTTGCCGCCGGCGTCCGGCCGCGCGGGCGGCTCGACGGCTTGCGCGGCAGCCCGTCCGGCCGGCTGCCCGGCGGATGACTCAGCGGACGAAGAACTCACCCGCCAACGTTAGCGACCCGCCCGCTCGCTCCCCACGCCCGGCCAGTCCCGCCCCTCTCCTGCCCCCGCGGTGAGCTGGATCCCCGCGGTTTCGACCACGCCGTTCACGACACCGGCACAACGCCGCCGGACACCATGCCTCTCATGCCGCGAACGCTCCGTTCGAGACGTTGATCGTCGCGAACGGAGCGTTCGCGGAAAGCGACGCCCCCGCGCGTATCACCACCAACACCGCGAGTCCCAAGAACACCCAAAACCCCACAAACCAAAACATCGCAAGG